>PXQO01000041.1 GCA_003021285.1 Halobacteriales archaeon QH_2_65_14
TACCCAGTGCCAACCGGACCCCCACGCGCAGTTCAAGTTCGTCGTCGACGCCAGCGGCTTCCCCATCACCGTCTATCGAGTCGAACCGGATGGGCCGCTGGTAATCGCCGTCAATCTGACGCTGGGCGGGGACGTGCTGGAGGCAGTTCACGACCAGCGCGACCGCTTTTTCGCCGAGGTCGGGTCCGTCCTCACGAATTCCCCGGGCATCTACGCCTACACCGACGACCAGGAGAACAACGTCCCCGACGAGGAGTTCAGCACCGTCGTCATCCGCCACTGGATCTATCCGGACAGCCTGGGCCAGCACCGGGTGACGACAGACATCATCGACATCGTCAATGCGGCGACGTACGTTCGGGACACGGCCGAACGGCTGAAGACACAGCCGGACCTGTTGCGGTGAACAGTCCCCCGCCAACTGCGCCTCTCCCCGGCCCTTTCACAGTCGAGCGCACCTGTTGCCCGTCAGTTTCCCGGTCAGGCGCGTCTGTCTTCCGGTCTCTCCCGGTGAGCGCCCGTCAATCGTCGCTCTCCCGGTCGAGAGCTTCATCACGGAGCTGTCGACAGCGGTCGGATTCTACGGCGAGGTCCGGGACGTCGACGGGGGTGTTGTTCTCGTCGATAGCGACGAACACGAAGTGCGTCTCGGTGGTCTGCTCGCGTTCCCCGGTCCGGGGGTACTCGCGGTAGACCTGGAGCCGGACCCGGATACTCGTCTGCCCCGTTTCGTAGGCGTAGGATTCGATGAGGCAGGTGTCGCCCTGCGGAACGGGACGTTTGAAGTTGAAGCCGTCTACGTGGACGGTCACGCAGCTCTCGCCCGCGTGGCGCATTGCCGACATCGCACCGACCTCGTCCATCCACTTGACGATGTTTCCGCCGTGCGCGGTCCCGTAGTTGTTCGTGTCGTCGGGCTGGACGCGCTCGCGGTTCTCGATGTGGGTCTCGCTGATGCTCGCCATACCGGTGACTGTGCCTCGACGGGCAAAAAGTTACGACTGACACTGCGGGCCGACGGTCGACGTCCTGAATCTCGGGCGCTACGGGTCCGGGGCGGCGATGCGATAGACGGCCGCGGTCTCGCCCTCGACGGTGGTCGTATCGGTCGTCAGCACGTAGATGTCGCCGCCGACGCGGCCGAGCGACGAGACGTACCGGTTGAGGTTCCCCTCCTCGCCGACGTCCCCCGGACCCTCGACGACGAGTTCCCGGAGTTGCCAGAGGTCGCGCTGTTCGTTGTAGGGGTGGCGGGGTTCGTCGTCCGCGCCGGGCGGCGTCGCGGCGTACAGCGCGCCGTCGGTCGCCTCGTGCGGTCGTTTGCTCCAGTCTGCGAACACGTACGTCCCGTCGAGTGCCGGCACCTCGTCGCCGCGGTAGACGTACCCGCCGACGACTGCGGACCCGTATCGGGTTCCGTCGTACTCGTGGGGGTACTCGACGATGGGGTCGCGGAGCGGTTCCCCGCCGCGGACCGTCTCGGGCGTCGCGTCGGGACACTCCGCCGGGGGATTCCTGCCGTCCTCGGTGTCGTAACAGTGCGTTCCTTCCTTGACGTTCCAGCCGTAGTTGCCCCCCTTCTCGACGAGATTGACCGACTCGTAGCTGACCTGTCCGACGTCGGCGACGTACAGGTCCTCGCCGTCGAACGAACTCCCCCAGGGGTTGCGAAAGCCCCAGGCGTAGTACTCGTCGCGGTGTCCCTCCGTGCCGACCAGCGGATTGTCCGGGGGAACCGCGTAGGGGTCGCCGCCGTCGACGTCGATCCGCAGGACGCCCCCGAGCAGGTCCGCCGTGGTGTTCTGTCCGCGGCCGCCGACGTTTTCCTCGTACCAGTCCGAGGGCCGCTCCTCGTAGGGGCCGCCGCCGTCGCCGGTCGTCACGTAGAGGTAGCCGTCGGGACCGAACAGGACGTTCCCGGAGTTATGCACGATGAAGGGCTGTTCGAGCGTCAGCACGTGCGTCTCGCTCTCCGGGTCCGCGACGCTGTCCGTGACGACGAACTCCGAGAGCTGTTCGACGTGACTCATCCCCTCCGGAAGGGACCGTCCGTACCTGCTGTAGCGGACGAACATCCGGCCGTTGTCCGCGAACTCGGGGTGGAACGCCAGGCCGAGCAGTCCGCGTTCGGAGAACTCGCCACTGACGTCGATGACCCTGTCCTGGAGGTCCAGAAACGGCTCGGGCCGGCCATCAGTCGGTCCGGGACGTCCTTCCCGTCCGGCGTCTCCGCGTCGTCTCCGCCCTCGGCGAGGTCGAGACAGCCACTCAGGCCGGCGGACGCGCCGGCGGCCAGCGCCGCTCCGAGAAACCGCCGCCGTCGAACGACCGGCTCGCTGTGTTCTTGCATCGACACCCGGCAGGTAGCGTTGCCGTTACTTATGTCTGACCACTTGGCGAAGCCCGAACGTCGCTGTCGACGACTCTCCACGGTCAGTTGTCCGCCGCTCCGGCGACGAGGGCGTCGATGGCGCGGGCTACCGCTCGCCGGCGACCCACTTCTCGGAGTAGCGCTGGCCACACGCACACGCCACGTAGGCGTGGATCACGCTTCCCTCGGCGTAGAGGCCGCCGATGTCCTCGTTCTGTGCCTCGGCGAAGGCGAAGACGAACCGTGCCGAGTGGTCGCCGCCGTCCGCGGCGGGGCAGGTGCCGCCGGTACAGTCGGTGTCGACGTCCCCTTCGGTCCCCATGGCTTCCTGGGCGAGCGCCAGGGGGTCGATGCCGGTCGCCGACTGGAAGACGCTCCGTGCGCACTCGCCGTCCATCACGAGGACAATGCCGCCCTCGACCCGTTCGCCGTGTGCGTCGAGCGCGTCGAGGTTCGAGACGGCGTCCTCGCTCAGGTAGATGTGGACGTCGCTCGGCCGCTCGCCGGCCAGGAACGCCTCGCGGTTGCTCTCCATGTTCGCCGTTCGGCCCCCTCCCTGGATAAGGACTCCGTTTGTCCGTTACCCGTTCCGGTGTCGGGACTGTCCGTTCTCTACCTACTCGTCGGCACCGCCGAACACCTCGGCGGCGTCGTCCGGCGTGTCGAAGTCGTGGAAGTGTTCGCCCTCCTCCTTCGAGAGGATGTTCAGCGCCGCGGCGGCCCCATCGCCCGCCGAAATCACGGCCTGCCACTCCTGGTCGCGGACCATCGCGCCCGTCGCGTAGGCGTCGTCGACGCTCGTCTCCATGGTCACGTCCACGTCGACGACGTCGCCGTCGAACGCACAGCCCAGGTCGTCGGCCAGCCGCCGCCGGCCGGCGAGACGCCGGTCACCTCGACGCCCTGCTCCCGTTCGACGCCGAAACTGTCGACCTGCGTCCGGAGCGTCTCGACGTACGCGGAGCCGTCCTGCGAGCCGATGCCGGGATAGTTGAACAGGTGGGCGTTGTGGACCCACGTCCCGTCCGTATCGAAGACGGTCGTCTCGATGCCGTTTTTCGCCGTGAACAGTGCCGCACTGAGTCCGGCGGGACCGCCGCCGACGACAGCTACGTGTGTCATATCCACACACTGTAGCGCCTCCGACATAAAAGTTCGAAGTGAAATAGAGTCTGCCGGCCGTCAGATGGGGGCGCGACGTGGGGTCAGAGCGTGCGATCCTCCCGGTTCGCGCTCTTGACGTGGAGGTCACCCGTCGACGCGTCGAGTCGGACGGACCGGCCGTGGTCCCCGCCGATGTCCTCGGCGACGATGGGGATGCCGTGGTCGTCGAGGGTCTCTTTGACCTGTTCGACGTTCCGGTCGCCGATACCCGATCCCCCTTCGGAGAAGTCGAGCATGTCGCTCCCGCCGGCGATTTTGGCCTCGATGTCGCGCCGGTTCGCGCCGCGTTTTTCCATCTCCGCTATCAGCAGTTCGGTCCCCGTATCGGCGAACTTCGCGGCGCGGCCGTCGTCCATCTCGTCGGCGACCGGCAGCATGACGTGGACGAGTCCGGCCGCCGCCGTCTCGCCGTCGTACAGCGCCACCCCGACACACGACCCGAGTCCGCTGGTCGTCAGCGCGACGCTCTCGGTCGTCACTTCGTACTCGGCGATGCCCACCTTGACCCGCTCGGACATCGCGTCGCCCGTCTGCTCCGTCGTGCTGCCGTCATAGACCTTCATGCTCAGAATATCTGGTCGACGTTTGCTTCCGTCCGGTCGACCCGTTCGACGTCGAGGTCGCCGAGCGCCTTCCGGAGTTCTTGCCCGTTGATTTCGTGGTCCTCCTCCAGAATCTCCCGGAGGAGGTTCTGCATAAACTCCGAGTCGTCGGCTATGGGCACTTCTGGCATATCTGCCACGTACTGGAATCAGCTAAATAAATGCTTCCCGTGAATTATCGGTGTTGATAGATGGCTTCTGCCCGCTCGCTTCGCTTGGTTTGCTGGTCGTTCCTACTCGTATGTGACCAGACTGTAGATGATAAACAGGAATCCGAGCGTGAACAGTCCACTCCTGACGAGCAACAGCGACCTGACAGGTTCGAAGTCGTTGAGGAAGGCGCTAATCAGCGTCGCGGCTGCACCTGCAACAGCCAGCGAAAATCCCAGTGAGAGGTGTAGCATTGCCGTGCGCGACGTCTGCACGTACGCCCGAATGGCCATCCCAACCATCGTGAGACCGGCGATGATGAAAACCAGCGTCGTTGCCGCGTACAGGAGTTCGATGATATGTTGCACCGGGTGCCCGTAGTATTGCATCTGTGTTAAAACCACCCTCGAAAATATCTTACCTGATAATCACGTTGGCACAAACCGTCCGACAGCACGCGGTCTCAGACCGGGAACTGCCGGGTCCGGCCAGTCAGCAGGGGAGTCGACGCATCCGGAAGGGTGACGGAGTGATTTGAATGTACAGTCAGAAAGCCGACGTAGTGTACAAATGAACGAAGCACGCGCCCGCACGCGGCAATTAGCCTTCCGACAGTGTCCGCCAGGCCTCGTCGAGTCTGTTCGTTACCTCCGAACGCTGTTCGATGTCGACCGTCAGTTCCTCGTCGAACTCGACCCGGACTGCATCGACGTTCCGGCGGTAGACCTTGATACGGCGACGGTCGTCAGAAAGGATGTTGTCGTGCAGTTCCAGCAGGTCGTGTTCGGTCAGTTCGTCTATCCGACGGTAACAGGTGGCGATGGGAATTTCGAGTTCGTCGCTCAACTCCTGTGCCGAACGAGGTTCGTCAGTCGCGTCCAGAATCTCGGCGCTGTATTTGTTCCCCAGCGTCTGGAGCAAATCCACTGAAGACATCTATTATCAAATTATAAATTACGAGAACCATAAAGCTATCGGCATCGGGCGTTCGCACCGGACAGTCGCGGTTCAGTCCCGAGAACGGCCGTTATGGGACTTCTGAGGCCCAAAACTGGTATTTTATATCGTAATAATAGGGTTAATTCGGTAATAATGGCGCTCAAAGTGGGGCGTCGTCCTCGTTCATCATCGAGAACGCGCTCGCGTTCTCGTGAACGGTAATTCCTCCCTGGGAAATCTCCATGGGGAAGATATCGGTATCGATGTTCTGTTTTCGCATCTTGGCAACCCACACGTACCGGTTGACGCCCGAGTCGGTGGGCGTCTGGAGCAGGAAGATGTTTCCGTCTGTCAGGAAGTTTTCGAGACCGATCTCGGTCTCGGGGAAGATGGCCCCCTGCTCGTTTGTCATCAGCGTCGTGAGGTTGTTCTCGCTCAGGATGTCCGTAAATTTCAGCAGGTAGGTGCGCTGTTCGCGTTCGTTGTCGAAAAACAGCTGGAACATCGTCAGCGAATCCAGCACCAGCCGCTGGTACTCCTCGCCGTCGAGGTCGTCCAGGAGCAACTCGAGCGACGCGCTGAAGTCGTTCTCGCGCAACAGCACCTGCTTGTCGTAAATCTTGATAGCTCCCTCGTCGACGTGGTCCTGCCAGTTCTCGAAGCCGATTGACTCGGCTGCTTCCCTGAGGTCCTCCTCGTCCTCCTCGAACGAGAGGTAAATCCCCTTCTCGTCGAACATCTCGACGCCGTTGTAGATGTATTGGAGCCCGAGTACGCTCTTGCCAGCCCCGGGGTTTCCACTCACGAGCGTCGTCGAGTTACGGACAATCCCCCCGTTGAGTATCTCGTCGAGACCGTCGATTCCTGTTTTTGTTAGTTCGACCATACTATCTATGGTGCCTATTTATAGAACGGACGATAAAAAAAGTCCTGTTTGTTCGCGGACGCGTCGTGTGGTGAAGACTGGCCGGACTGTTTCCTGGTGACGAAAGCGACTTTGGAATCAAAACGAGCGTTCATACCATCCTCGCTATTCCTGTCAGTTTCTATGTACCTCGGCCGGGTCGACCCGGATAGCGAACTCGCCGCCGTCCTGTTTGATTACCGAGCCGGAGTATTTATTTGGGCACTCGCCACAGTAGCCACTGTAAATGCAGCCGAGTGAGTCCGTGTCGGGCGGAGCCGACTTTCCCGAAGGAGTGTGGGACTGATGACACGAAACGCACCCAGGGCAGTCGTCGCCGACGATTCACACTTCATGCAGAGCGTCATCTCGGACAGCCTCGAAGACGGCGGTATCGACGTGGTCGCAACTGCTCGCAACGGGCGCGAGGCGGTCGAAGCCGTCGCGGACCACGAACCGGACGTGGTGACGGTATGAGCCGGAACGAAGAACGCGCGTTCAACGAACTGCTGGAGTACATCGAGCGCGAGATGGCGTTCGAGTCGGGCTTTTACAACGACGCCTACCTCGACCGGCGGATCAACGCGCGGATGCGCCGGACCGGCCACGACGACTACCGGAGCTACAAGCGACACCTCGAGGGCAACGAGGAGGAACAGGGTGCGTTGCTGGACTCGCTTTCGATCAACGTCACGGGCTTTTTCCGGAACCCGGAGGCCTGGGAGTCGCTGCGCGGGGTGTTGCGTGCCCTCGTCTCGGACAGGCGGCGGGTCCGGGTCTGGAGTGCCCCCTGTGCCGACGGGCGCGAACCCTACTCGGTGGCGATGCTCGCGCTCGACGACGACGAGGTCGACGCGAGGCGCCTCGAGGTCCACGCGACGGACATCAACGAGGACGTGCTCGACCGGGCCAGGCGCGGGCGCTACGAGACCTCGAAGACGACCGACATCGCGGAGGAACTCGAACCGCTCTCGGCCTACGAGCCCTACGTCGACCGCCGCGAGGAGGTCTTCGAAGTCAACGACCGGGTCACGGACCTCGTTACCTTCGAGCGCCACGACCTCATCCGCGGGTTCGAGAAGCGCGACTTCGACCTGGTGCTGTGTCGGAACCTCCTCATCTACATCGATTCGGACGACAAGGTCCCCATCTTCGAGACGATCACCGAGTCGCTCACCGGG
>PXQO01000042.1 GCA_003021285.1 Halobacteriales archaeon QH_2_65_14
ACCCTTGCGCTCGATGACGTTCATCGCACTCTCCTGGAGCGAGGCGAGAATCTCCTCCTTGTCGTCGGCCGAAAAGGAGAGGTCGCGGCCGTCGACGCGGACCTTCGAGAAGACGGGGACCTGCGCGTCGCCGTGCTCGCCGAGGATGGTGGCCTCGACGTTCCGGACGGGGACGTCGAACCGCTGGGAGAGCACGTACCGGAACCGCGCCGAATCCAGGCGGCCCCCGAAGCCGATGACGTGCTCGCGCGGTCGGTCGCCCGACTCGTAGAGGTGCCGGTTGAGCAGGTCCACGGGGTTCGAGGTCGTCACCGTGACGAACTCGTCGTTGTGCTCGGCCAGCGAGGACTGGATGTCCTCCATGATCGGCGCGTTGTCGTCCGCCAGGTCGAGGCGCGTATCCCCCGGCTGACGGGGGAGGCCAGCGGTGATGACGACGACGTCCGACCCTTCGGTGTCGGCGTACTCGCCCTGGCGCACCTCCGTGTTCGAGTCGTACGCGATGCCGTGGTTCGTGTCCGCGGCCTGTCCGACCGTCACGTCCTCCTGTTCGGGAATGTCGACGAAGACGAGTTCGTCGACGACGTCCCCCAGTGCGATGCTGTAGCCTGCTGCCGCGCCTACGGTGCCCGCTGCTCCGACGATACTTACTTTCGTCATACTCGAACCTCCCCGCCCGCCCCCGTTAAAAATGTCGAATCGCCGGTTCTCCTGTTAATCGGGACTACCACCTCGACTAAGGTTCGCTCGCAGCGGGCTCCCTGGCGGCGATGTCGTCCAGGAGGGTGCCAAACGAGTCGCGGGAGCGGAGCCAGGGCGAGAGCGTCGCTCTCGCGGGCAATCGGCGCGAAGCGCCGATGACAGCCGGGGCTTTCATGCTGGTCACAGTCCTCGCTGAAAATCGCTTATCTGAACAGGAAGCTCAACGTAGCCCGCAACGCATTTTTGTTCCGACCTGTTCCTCTCGAATATGAGCGATTTCGACAAGGAAGCCGAGCGCGAGCGGCTTCGAGAGAAATACGAGCACGACAGGCAAAAGCGCGAGGCGACCGAGAAGATGAGCGAACTCCTCTTGCAGGGGGCGACGATGACCAACGCCCACTGCTCGGACTGTGGCGACCCCGTCTTTCGCTACGACGGCCAAGAGTTCTGTGCGACCTGCGAGAAGCCAATCGACCGCAAAACGGGCGACGCATCGACCGACGAGGCGGCAGACGACGGCGACGACTCGGACGGCGACCCGTCGTCTGGACCGATAGAGGTCACGTCGCCTAGCGACGACGCCCGTGTCGCGTTCGGAAGCGGCGAAACGGGAGCGACGCGGGAGGAAGACGACGGACGAGCGCGTGACACCCCGGAGCGGGCGACCACCGACCGACCGGAGCAGGCGGCCGAAGACGAGATGGCTGACGCCGGGACAGCCGACGGTCGACGAACGCGCGGACACCACCAGGCGGACCGAACGGCGAGTGACGTAGGCGGACGGCGCGCTCGCCGCGAACCGGGCCACCAGGGTCAGGGAGCGCCGGACGGGGACGTCGGTGCCGCCCGCGACGCGCTGGTCCGGACGCTGCGACGGTTCAGCGAGCAGGCCGAAGCCAGCGACGACCCGCAACGTGCCCGCGAACACCTCGCCGCCGCCCGCGAGGCCGCAGAGGCGCTCGCCGCCCTCCGCCGCTAGCTCCTCTTCTCGCAACTCACGCGAATCGTTGCCGCACTCGCCGCTGGAGGGCCGCGAGTGCAGTGACCGCCCGGACGAACCACGTCCTGGGCAGAAACGGCGGTTCGTCGACGGGACCGATGCGCGAACTCGCAACTGTCTTCGGTTCGACGTAGCGGCGGAGCCCCTCGGGGCCGTGTCGCCGGCCGATGCCCGAGTCCCGGACGCCGCCCATCGGCGCGTCGAACGCCGCCCAGCCTGCCGCGTAGGTGTCGTTGACACAGACGGTGCCGTAGCTGAGGACGCTTGCGAGTCGTTCGCCGCGCTCGCGCTCGCCGGTCCAGACGCTCGCGTTCAGCCCGTGTGAGGCGTCGCTGGCCCGTTCGATTGCCGCCTCGACTGACGCCACCGGCTCGACGGTGACGACCGGCCCGAACGTCTCCTCGCAGACGGCCACGGACTCCTCGGGAACGCCGGTCAGCACGGTCGGCTCGTAGAAGTACGGCCCCACGTCGTCGCGGTGTCGGCCGCCGACCTCGACCGTGCCGCCCCGCTCGACGGCGTCGGCGACGTGGGACTCGACCCGCGCCAGTTGCTCGCCGTCGATGAGCGAGCCCACGTCGGGGCCGTAATCGAACGTCGCCCCGAGCGCGAGCGATTCGGTCGCCGAGACGAACCGGTCGAGAAACGACTCGAACAGCGGCTGTTCGACGTAGATTTGCTCGGTGGTGAGACAGAGCTGGCCGGCGTTCGTGAAACAGCCCTGAACCGCACCGCGGGCGGCCGTCCCCGGGTCGGCGTCCGCACACACGAGCATCGGGTTCTTTCCGCTGAGTTCGAGCGAACAGTCGATCAGGTTCCGCCCGGCACGCTCGGCGACGGTACGACCGGTTTCGGTGCTTCCGGTGAACGTCACGTAGTCGACGCGGTCGATCAGCGCCGGCCCGACGACCGGCCCCTCTCCGGTGACGACCGCGAGGACGTCCGTGGGTAGTCCTGCCTCCAGCCAGAGTTCGGCGAGACGCAGTGCGACGAACGGCGTCTTCTCGTCGGGTTTGAGGACGACGCCGTTGCCGGCGACGAGCGCGGGAATGGCGTCGGTCATCGACAGCGTCAGCGGGTAGTTCCACGGCGAGATGATCCCCACGACCCCCACGGGGTCGTACTCGACGGCGGCGGTCGTCACAAGCGGGACCGCGCTCTCGCGGCGCTCCCGCGCGAGCAGGTCGGGGGCGCGCCGGGCATAGTAGCTCGCCGTCAGCGGCAGTTCCAGTACCTCCTCGAACGCGTGTCTTCGGGCCTTCCCCGTCTCGAGCTGGACGAGGTCTATCAGTTCCTTCCGGTGGGCCTCGACGAGGGCGGCAAACCGGTCGAGGACCGCCGCACGCTCCCGGGGCGTTCGCTCGCGCCAGTCGGCCGCGGCCTCCCGACACCGCGAGACCGCCCGCTCGACGCCGGGTTCGGTGAGGCGCGGCACCGTCCCCAGCGGGTCGCCGACCGCCGGCGCATGGACGCGTATCGGGTCGTCGTCGCCGTCCGGCGGTTCGACCGCGTCAGTCAACGCGTCGAGGCGCTGCCGACTCCACCGCGTCCCCGCGAACGCGGAACTCGGGCTCCGAGCATCCATACCAGGGCTGGGACACCGAGCACCGTGAGCGTTTGGGACCATCCCGGAAAGTCCCGTAAGTCGCTGTCACCCCTACGCGTGGAACGGACCGACAGTTACCGGAACGTCCAGTGGGGGTCGGCGGCTGTCGTCGCAGTCGCGGCAGTGCTCGCCGTCCACAGCCTCTACTGGTTCGTGGCGGTCTGGGGTTCGAGCAGTCCGGCACACGACTTCGGCGTGTACTACCAGGCGTTCGTCGAGGCCAGCCAGGGAACCAATCCCTACCTCCCCCTCGACGAGTTGACGACGGGCAGGTTCCTCTATCACCCGTTTGCGCTCACGTTCGGGGGTGTGTTTTCGTGGCTCGCCAGCCCCTTTCTTTTCTTCCCCTTCGAGCGGGGCGGCGTCGCCTTTCTCCTGTGGTCCGGGGCGAGCCTGCTGGCCTGGCTGGTGTCGGTCGCGCTCGCGGTTCGACTTGCCAGAATGCCGTCCGGGAAAGCCGACCACAATCGCGGAGTAGATGGCCCTACCGAGACCACCGCGCTGACAAGCCGGGCGTATCCTGGCTAACCGAGCTATTACTAACCCAGTGCGGGGCTGAGGGAGGTTACATGCAGGTCGGGAACGCGCTCGGGAGGCGGGAACTGCTGGACGACCTAGTCAAGAACCGGTTCGTCGCGCTCCTGGCTTCGCTCGGCGTTCTCGCACACGGGTACGTGGTCTGAGCCGTGGTCGCCGGGCACTCGCGTCCGCCGATGACGCGCGATTCGGCCCTGTTCCAGCATGGGGGCTGGTACATCGCCGATGGGGCAGCGCCGTATCTCGACGTCTGGGACCCGAAACCACCGCTGGCGTTCGAGATTCCCGCGGCGGTCGGCCTCGTGACCGACGACCCCTATCTTCTCCACCTGTTGCACGTCGCACTGATGGTCGGTGCCGCCGTCGGGAGTATCGTCCTGGCGGGACTGCTGGCGAGATACCTCACCGACGACCCGACCGCCGGCCTCGTCGGCGGCGTCTCGATGCTCGTTCTCCCGGGCTACGTCGTCCGCCCGGCGCTCGGACACAAACCCAAGTATCTCGTCCTCGTTGCAGGGCTGGCGGCGCTGTACCTCTTCGTCCGGGGCAACTTCGTCCTGAGCGGCGTCGCCGCGGGGGCGACCGCGGGCATCTGGCAGATCGGACTCATCTACCCGCTTGTCGTGATGGGACTCGCGCTCCACCGCCGGCAGTACCGCACCCTGGGTGAGGTCGTCGCCGGCATCGCGCTAGTCGCCGTAGTCATGCTCGTCCCTGTGGTGCTCTGGGGGGCCGTCGAAGCGATGCTCGTTCAGGCTGTCGTCGTCCCGTTCGTGAACGCCGGGGGATTCCCGATACCGGTCCGGCTTTTCTTCGGCGTCTATCACTTCAAGTTCGGCGCGGTCCTGGTCGTGCTCGGCGTGTACGGCATCGTGCGGTTCGCGCGACGGGAGACGAGCGTCGTCCGACGGGAGTGGTGGGTACTCGCCTGCGCCGCCTGGTTCGGAATCGTGGCGCTGTTCATTGACTTCAATGTCTGGAGCTACACCGACCTGATTCCGGGTCTCCCCTTCGTCGCTATCGGACTGGGCCTGCTGTACGCGACGCTCGGACCTCGCCCGCGACGGACCCTCGTCGGACTCGTCGCGGCGGTCGTCGTGCTCAACGTCGTTCTCCTGGGTAGCTTCGGCGTCCTCTTCGACCCGGTCTCGGTGCCGGACCCGGGCGAGGAGGTGACCGAGACGATGGACAAGAGTGCGGACTACCCGCCGGCACCGGAATCGGTTCCCGAACCCCGCTGGCTCTACTGGAACCAGCAACCGCCCGAGAACTGCCACCTGCGGTACTCTGTCCACGAGTTACAGTGGATACAGAAGACAGGAACCTACCCGAGTTGTGGCGGCAACCTCAACGAGGCGCTCCGGTTACTCCGGAAGGGGTAGTCGAGAGAAACGAGTAGTGCCACTGGAGCAGGAGGCCGGTGTAGACCGACAATCTCAGTTTCGATATAGCCACTATTGGTTTATTCAGGAGACAGCAATCGAGTAACACGGACGGGGAGAGACCGGGAGAATCGTCGTCTCATAGTGGTTGTTGTGACTCTGTCCCGCGCGTCACATACTGTCGGTTTCAGCCCGTGGAGACACCGTTGTTGGGACGTGGTCACGGAATAATCGCAACAACCACTATCACTCGATCTGTTCGCGGTACTCCTCGGGCGAAAGGAGGTCGGCGAGTTCGGACTCGGCGAGTTTGACCTCGATCATCCAGCCGTCGCCGTAGGGGTCGTCGTTGACGAGTTCGGGGGCGTCGACGAGGTCGTCGTTGGCGGCCGCGACGGTTCCGGAGACGGGCGCGTAGATGTCCGAGACGGCCTTGATGGACTCGATGACCCCGAAGTCGGCACCCTGTTCGACGCTGTCGCCCTCGTCGGGGAGTTCGACGAAGACCACGTCGCCGAGTTCGTCCTGTGCGAAGTCCGAAATGCCGATGCGAACCGTTCCGTCCTCCCGGCGAGCCCACTCGTGGGACTCCAGGTACCGGCAGTCGTCTGGAATCTCGAAGCTCATGATAGGAACCGCGGGTTGGTGGTATGTGCTTTCTTCGGTTCGTCCCGGATGACGACGCGAACCCGTTTCTCCTCGCTCGCGTACTCCGCGGGGAGGTACCCCAGGGCGATTGGCTCACCGAGCGTCGGGCTCATCGTCCCGGTCGTGACCGTTCCGAGGTGCTCGCCGCCGGGCGTCGTGACGTCGTACCCGTGGCGGGGGACCCCCCGCTCCGTGAGGACGATGCCGACGAACTTCTCGTTGGGTCCCTCGACGTCGACCCCCTCCAGCACGTCGCGACCGACGAACTCGGTGTCGAGTTTGACGGCGAAGCTGATGCCGGCCTCGTAGGGGTTGCGGGGGTTCTCCTCGGGGTCGAAGTCCTGGCCCGAGAGCAGAAAGCCCATTTCCATA
>PXQO01000043.1 GCA_003021285.1 Halobacteriales archaeon QH_2_65_14
ACCCGGCGTTTTTCGACGTGTCGGTCGTGAGTTCGAACAACGAGACGGCCGCCGGCTCCACGCAGACGTTCGACGTGCAGGTCACGAACACCGGCGACCAGTCGGGGACCCAGACGCTCACGCTCGACTGGGGGAGCGGCCAGTACACCGACAGCACGCAGGTGACCCTCGACGGCGGCGACTCGACGACCGAACAACTTTCGGTCACGCTCAGCGGCAGTCAGGCGATGGACACCTACGGCGTCACGGTGACGAGCGACGACGACACGGACAGCATGCAGGCGAAGGTCGGACCCGAGCGATCACTGGACAAGACTCAGGTCTCTCCCGGTGGAACGGTCCAGGTGACCATCAGCGGCGAGGTGAGTAGCTCCTCCGAACTCAACCTCGCGGACGCGTGGAGTCCCGACGCCGACGGGGACGCGAACGTCGTCTCGTCGACGTTCACCCGTGACTTCACCATCACCAGCGCCGGTGACGTGGTCATCGCGTTCCAGGAGGACCAGGGGACGTTCGAACTCGTCTACGAGATAACTGTTCCGAGCGATAGCGGCGGGCAGACCTACCAGTGGGAAGGTGAAACCAGCCAGCTCGAAATCGACGGCGTCTCGTTCCCCATTCTCGGCGACCAGCAGTTCGACGTGACCAGTGCCACTGCGGTTGCCTCGATGAGTGACCGAGCGGACGCCGTGATACGGTAACCCCGGCGGTCCTCTTTTCGGCTTTCGCGGCAGGCGAGCAGTTGGTGTACCCGAACGAATCACCGCAGTCCATATCACTCCTCGCTGGGCGGAAATCCAAAGAGCATTCAGGATCGAACACTCACTCCCGGACATGGCCGTTGCGAACCGCGTCAGGGGCGGAATCCGGGCACGTCCGGCCGCCGTCACCGCCGTGCTGAGTGTGCTGGGCTACGCGCTCGTAATCGGTACGTTCGCGGGCGTCATCGACGTCTACCCCGCCCTCTCGGAGGGGACGGTGGACCTGCTGACCCATCTCATCGCCGTCATCAACACGGGTGCGCTCGCGGCGCTGGTCGCGGGCGTCTACTTCATCAGGAACCGCGAAATCCGCAAGCATCGGGCGTCGATGCTCACCGCGTTCGCGCTCATTCTTTGCTTTCTCGTCGTCTACCTCCTCCGGGTCGGTGGCGGGTTCGAGAAAGCCATCGTCGCCGGCGACCTCGTCACGGTCGTCTACCTCGCCATGCTCGCCGTGCACATCCTGCTGTCTATCGTCGCGATGCCCATCGTCCTCTATGCGGTGTTGCTCGGACTGACCCATACCCCCGCCGAACTGCAGAACACGCCCCACGCTCGCGTCGGCCGCATCGCCGCCGGCGCGTGGATTCTCAGCCTCTTCCTGGGCGTCGTCACCTACTTCATGCTGAACCACGTCTACGCGTCGGAGCCACGCGACGCCATCCTCCTGCTCGCGCTCGCCGCCCCCTACCCACTCGCCAGCGTGTTCGAGCGGTTCACGCCGGAGTGACAACCCGGCTTTCGTGCCGTTCGCAACGTCAAGAAGTTTAACTGAGTACTACCCTACGTCAACGGAACTGTTCAGAGAAGAGATTCCCAAAGAGAACTGCAACCAGCATGAAAGCCCCGGCTTGCTGAACTCCCGCGACTCGTTGCGGTCCTCGGCCTGGGGCCTGCGGTCCTTACGTCGGTGAGTCCGAGCCGGCGAGCGCTTCGGGGCTTTCATGCTGGTCAGAGTCTTCGCTGAGCATCTCTTATCTGAATACTGCCCGTCAACACCCCCACGATTTTCAGGGAGGGGCTGATACACCGGAACATGAATCGGGACGAGACAGAGGGCGAAACCGTCGAGAAACCGGGGGAGTCCCAGGTCTCGGGCGACCAGCCGTCCGGTGGGGAGATAACCAGGTGTGACTACTGTCGGTTGCCCTGTCCGGACGAGACGGTGAGCCTAGAGAGGGACCCCAGGACCTACGAGTTCTGCTCGAAGGCGTGTCGCGATGCAGTCGAAAGACAGCGGAAGGTGTTCACCGAGTACCACGGACACCGGCGACTCACCACGGGCGTCTCGGCGCTCGACGCGAGCCTCCCCCAGGGGGTACCGCGCAACTCGCTCGTCATGTTGACCGACCTCGCAGGGACGCGAACCGAGGCGATGCAGGCGGAACTGGTCTGGCGCGCACTCCAGCGGGGTGAACCCGTCGTGTACGTCTCCTTTCTCGAACCGCCGGTGTCGGTCGTTCAGGAGTTCGTCACGCTGTCCTGGAACGTGTTCCCATCGCTGGAGGACGGGTCGTTCAGGATACTGGACTGTTTCACCTACCGCGTCGAGGACCGCGACCGGATGTACCGGCGGATGAACGACTGGAACGCCCACATCTGGGACGTCGCGCGGGACGCGACGACGACGGTCCGCGACCCGACGGACATGGGACAGCTCCACAACCGCCTCGACGGGGCGCTCGAAGCCGTCGGCGCACAGGACGAGGGGCTGGTCGTCGTCGACTCGCTGACCGAACTCGGGTCGCTCGTCCAGCCGGTGCAGGCGTACAACTTCCTCAAGGACGTCCGGGCTGACGTCTGCAAGGGTCGGTTCGTTCCCATCTTCGCCGGGGCCACCGTCACCGGCGACGGCGACAAGTTCCCCCACGACCTCGGATACATGGTCGACGGCATCGTCGAGATGCGCCTCAACGACGACATCGTCGAGAAGGCGCTCGTGAAACAGCTCCGCGTCCGGAAGATGAGCGGCGTCCTCACGTACCCGCAGTGGCAGGTCTACGAGTTTACCTCCGGCAAGGGGCTGGTCACGTTCGATCCCCGCGAACAGCTCGAAGACGGCGAGGGAGGAAACCGGGAGAGCAGTGGGGCGACGAGAGACGACAGTGCCGGTGAAGATACCGCAGTCGAGAGGACGGGCGAAGCGGAAACAGGAACCGACGAGTCCGGCGAGTGAGCAAGCAGTTCCCGGCCGCATGTCGTTAAACTCAACTGCTCCGACCGCTAACGTCCCGAACATGCAGGTCGATAGGGCCCGCGCCCACATCACACCTCGAATAGCAGCGTTCCTGTTGCTCGGGCTCGTCGCACTGGTATCGCTTCCGTCGTTTCTCGACCACGTGTATTATTTCATGTCCCACCAGGCGAACGTCATCCAGGGCAGGTGGGACCTCGCCCTCCTCAACATCGGCGTTTTCGGCCTCTTTGCCATCCCGCTGGCGCTGGGGTGGCGCTGGCGGGTCAACTGGCAGTCGGCCTCGCTGGGCGTCTACGGCGCTTTCCTCGTCTCGCTGTTCGTCGAGATGTACGGCGTTCCGCTGAGCATCTACCTCACGTCGGCGGCAGTCTCCGAGAGCACGACGACGAGCGCGACCGCCGGCCAGGACCCGATCATCACGTTCGAGTTCCTCGGACAGGCGATGGCGCTGACGTTCTGGAAAACTGTCGGTGCCGCCATCATCATCCTCGGGGCAGTCATCATCGCCTGGGGGTGGGTGACGCTGTATCGCACCGACGAGGAACTCGTCACCAGCGGCATCTACGCCTACTCGCGCCACCCGCAGTACCTCGGGTTCAACCTCTTCCTGTTTGGCTGGTTCGTCCACTGGCCCTCGCTGTTGACGCTCGCGATGTTCCCGATTCTGGCGTACTTCTACTACCGCCTCTCCATCGTCGAGGAACAGGAGGTCATGGAGAGCATCGAGAACAAGGAAGGATACGAACAGTACATCCGGGAGACGCCGCGCTTCATCTAGGCGGTCAAGTCGCGGAGCCTTCCTCCACTAGCCCACCCGGTAGCGGTGGTCCTCGATCCAGGCGCTGAAGTCGGTGTCGAACAGCGTCTCGGTCTGTCGCTGGACGTATCGGCGCTGCGTGGCATAGACCGCCTCCTCGAAGCTGATGCCCTCGTCGAGCAGTTCGCGGACCCGCTCGACCTTCCAGCGGGCCGGTGTGATGCCGTACCGGACCCGGCGACGCAGCGAGCCCAGGTAGCGCCCGATTGCTTCCTCCGAGAGATCGCTCTCCCGGAGTCCCTCGGCCGCGTGCTCGAACAGGTCGAGATACATCGTCTCGGGGTCGGTCGTCTCCTCGCCGTCGCCCGTGATCCAGTGGAGGTCCGCCTCCAGCCCGGATTCTGTGGCCTCGTAGAAGTTCCGTTCGGCCCGCTCCCAGTCGAGGTCCCTGACGGGGTGGTCCCGCTGTGGTAGCGCCTTCATCAACCCGGCGAACATCGCCTGGAACGCGACCGAATCCCGGACCGTCGGCTGTGCGGCGATGGGTCGGAACTCGATGCGGGCGTTGGCCGACGACCGCGACGAGCCGCCGAACACCGGCCGCACCCACCGCCAGTAGCTGCCGTGTTTCAGCCGGAACGCGGAAACCTCGTCGTCGAACCCGATGCTTTCCTCGGGCACGAGCGGGATCAACACCTTGTCCTCGACGATGCGGTCGACGGCCTGCTCGGCCGTCTCTATGTCCCGCGGAAACCGTACCTTCCCGGGGGCGCTGTCATCCGCGGGGTTCAGGACCGACTCGAAGACGCGGATGCGGTGTCCCATCCAGGCCTCGTCGAGTATCCGCTCGGGCGGAACGTCGTCGTAGAGGTCCGGCGGGAACAGCGGCGAGTTCACGCCCAGCGCCAGCAACGGAGCCGCGATGCGGAGCGCGTACCGGAAATACTCCGGGAGTTCGGCCGCCTCGGAGACCTGGAAGTGGGGCTGGATTGAGGTGATCAGGCTCTCGGGCATCACCGTGTCGGCTGACAGCGAGACGTTCGGGGCGTCGATCTCCATCGCCGCCGTGACCTCGCTGTTGGCGTTGCTCATCGCGTGATAGCGCGGCGAGGTGGACATGTTCGACGCCAGTCGAATCCCGTTTTCGACGGTGCTTGCGGTGAGATATTCTCGGGCAGTCTCCCCTTCGGGGGGGATGGTCCACATCCCGTCGCTTACCAGCCGCATCCCCGTCTCGCGGACGGAGTCGTTCGCCGTCCGTAGCTGGGCGGCGACCTCCGCCTCCTGGGCACGCAGTCCGTCGGCGTTCAGCGGCAACGGACTCGTTGCCAGCTCCGCGTTGTGCATCCCCAGTTCCTGCTCGAACCGGATGAACTCAAGCAGCCACCGCGGGACCCGCTTCAGCGCCGCCTCGGAGCCATCGCTGCTCTCCGGTCGGCGGGGTCCCGCCGGGTCCGAAACCGAGTAGAACTCGTACTCCAGCCCGATGATAGCCTGCGGATTGTCGAAGACGCCCTCCGCTATCGCCTCCTTGATTACCTCGGCGTCCTCCTGTACCCGCCGCCGGTACTCTGCCGCATCGACTTCCAGCAGTTCCCCGACCTGCCCTGCGAGTTCGACGGTATCCATACCGGGTATCTCGATACGACTATCCTTCAACGTTTCCACACATCAGGGCAATCACGCATCGACGCGGCCCGGAAGGATGACGGGGTGTTAGACGCCCTGACGCATCAGGTGGCTCCGGAGCATGTCGGCTTCGCGGTTGGCCGTCGCCGGGTTGACGATGACCACGGTCTCGCCGGCGTCGAAGACCCCCCGTTCGGCGAGTTTGTGCCCGCCGCCGACGCCCACGCCGCCCGTCGCGCTCGTCGGGACTCCCGGGTCGCGTCGAGCACATCGAGCGCCAGCGACCCGCCAGCGGGAGCCGGGATTTCCAGCGCGCCACAGATGGTGTCGGGGTGGTCGACCGGTTGCGGGGTGTCCTCGCCGTTTTTCCATGCCGCAACGAGCGGGGCACAGCCGGCCGGCTGGGCGGCGTACAGGCGGGGACGTCGGTCGATTGCACCCGTCCGTGCCAGTTCGCGGAAACCCTTGTCGAGACCGACGAGTCCGTGGCCGTGCCCGGTCGGGTGGACGACGGCGTCCGGCGGCGCACCGAGCGACGCGACCAGTTCGTAGGCGAGTGTCTTGCACGCCTCGTGTCGATACGGGGTCTCGAAGGGGGCGAGCGAGTGCCACGCCTCGTCGTCAATCACCTCCTCGAACGCCTCGCGTGCGTCGGGATACCGTCCCCCGACGACGTTCATGTCGCCGCCGTGGACGTTTATCATCGCCTTGGTGGCGAACGTCGTCCGCGAGGGGACGAAGCTGTGTGACGCCAGCCCAGCGCGTCCGGCGTAGGCCGCGGCCGCCTGGCCGCCGTTTCCGGTCGTCGGCAGGGCGACGTCACTGGCTCCGTGGACGCGCGCGGCGGTCACTGCCAGCGCCATCTCGCGGTCCTGGATACCGCCGGTGCCGTTCCTGCCCTCGTCCTTGAGGAAGACGTCGACGTCGGCCTCGTCGCCCACGTCGTGACACTCGAGGAGTGACGTCCCGCCTTCATCGAGCGTGACCAGTTGCTCGCGGTCGAACGGGAGCACGGGAGCGAACCTGCCCAGTCCGGCATCGGTGCGACCGCCGTCGCCGTCCGGGATGCCGTCACCCGCCCCACGTCCCCCAAATAGCCGGTCGTGAAAGGCCGCGAGCGTCTCCTCGTCGTAGGTCGGATCGAGTATTCCCCGACAGTCCGGACAGCGATGCGTGGCTGTCCCGAACTCGAAGCGTTCGTCGCAGTCGAGACAGCGAAACCCGGAACCTCCGTCGGTCATACCCCTCGCTCGGGTCGCCGGTGACTAATCCCTGTCCTTCTCGCGCGGCAACGAGTGAGAGGCCCTAGAAGAACTCCTGCAGGCAGACCGGCCGGGGAGTAAACGCCTCTGTGAGCGCATCGCGGACCGACGGCTCGACAGTGCATTCCCCGAAGCGTTCTGCCTCGTCAACGCTGTAGGTCCCTACGTATAGCTGTGTGAGGGTCGCGACGTCGACGGCCACGTCAGCATCCGACACTGCATCGCTCCCAGTTCCCGTTACCGCCGGCGTTCCATCGCGGACGGACACCTCGAAGAGGCCATCGTTGGCTTCGACGAGGGAGTCGCTTACGTCGAAGGTGAGAGTGCCGTCGAGTGTCTCCGGCCAGGGGAACCGTTCGAGGCCGGCGGGGACGTCGGCAAGACGGACCATCGGCCCCGACCGGATGGTGCAGTCGAGTTCGTTGGGTTCGGGGGCGTAATCCAGCAGGTCGCTTTGCTGGGCACGCCACAGTTCAATCGTCTCGACCTGCGAGTCGTGGTTCGAGAGGAACCCGAGCAATGCCAGGTGGGCGTCCTCGTCGAGATATGCGAGACCCGAAATACGGAGGCGTCGTTCCCCTTCGTCGTCGTCCATATCGGCGGTGTACATGACGTACCCGCGCAGTTCGTCGTCGCGTTCGTACCCGTAGATGTAGGGAACGCCGCCGAACCCCCGGTCGGAGAGCGTCTGCTCGTGCCACCACTCCTCGGAGCGTCGCATCCAGAGCGAAGTCCCCCCGCCGAACCCCACGTCGATGCGGTGGAGCCGGTCCCAGTCGTCGGGAGTCAGCCGGCGAAACTCGCCCTCGAAGCCGCGGGCGAACGCGAGCTGCTCCGGTGGAATCTCGTAGCGCGTGAACTTGTTGGCGACGCTCCACCCGAGCTGTCGGTAAAAGGACGTCGAGAACGGCCACAGCGCGACGAGCGCGACCCCGTTCTCGCGGTACTCCGCCAGGGTGTGTTTGATGAGGGTTCGGATGTGTCCCTGGCGTCGGTGTTCGGGCGGCGTCGCGACTGCCCCGAGTCCGCCTATCGTCGTGTAGCCGTCTCGCAGGAAGACCTCGGGATAGTACAGCTTGCAGACGCTGAGGAGGGTATCGCCGTCGAACAGCCCGCGGGGGTCGAACAGCTCCGGCGGCCACT
>PXQO01000044.1 GCA_003021285.1 Halobacteriales archaeon QH_2_65_14
TGATCGACCAGGGCGGCGGAACCGAGGTCGGGATGTTCGCGATGTTCCAGGAACTCCCCGGGACGTTGATCCTGTCGGGCGCTGCCATCCTGCTGACGAGCACGTTCTTCATCACCTCCTCGGACTCGGGGTCGCTGGTGATCGACCACCTGACCTCCGGCGGCAAGCACGACGCGCCGGTCACGATGCGTATCTTCTGGGCAGTCAGCGAGGGCGTCGTCGCGGCGACACTGCTCATCGCCGGCGGTAAGGGCGGTCTGGAAGCACTCCGGGCGGCCTCCATCTCGACTGGCCTGCCGTTCGCGTTCGTCCTCCTGTTCATGATGTACGCCATCTACAAGGGGTTACAGACGGAGTACCAGGTACTCGAATCCCGCGAGTTCCAGGAGCGCGTCTCGGAGATGGCCGAAGAAGGCGAGGTTGTCGTCGAACGGGAAGGTGGTGAGATCGTAACGGACATCACCGGAGGAGAAGAAGAACCGGGCGACTGACCCCCCTCACTACGTTTTCGACCCTTTCGTTTTACTTCGCTTCGTCCCTTTGATTTCGAGTGATAGCTGGTCGTCGAGACGGCACTACGGCCACCGTTCTTGCAGGTCGTCGGTGTCCCGCTTTACCCGTTCCAGGTCCGTCTCGTCAGTTTCGTATCCGAGCCACACTCCGAGTGCCACCGCGACGAACAGCAGGTAGACCGGAAAGAGCAACACCAGGGTCACGACGTGCGTCGGGTTGGTCACCGACAGCACGCCGTGCCCGAAGAGAATCAAACTACCGAAGACGCCGACAACTGCCGCTATCCTGAACCCTGTATCGAAGGTATGATCCGCGATTTGCCCAGGAGACATCTGGTCGCCGCTACGAGGTGAAGGGGAATAAGCAACAGGTGTGAACTACCTCACCCTGCTCGCGCTACCGCGCTCGCTGAGGGTGGGGCTTCCTGGTTCAACGACGCGCTTTGCAGGAAATTGTCACAGGAGTCTGCATCCGTTCACGGGCTATAGTCGTGCTGGTACTCCCAGTGGTACTGACAGCCGGTACAGGATGCCCACTCGGGCACGTCCATCATCTCGGGGTGGCGAATCCCGTGGTCCAGCTCCCGCTGGCAGTGCGGGCAGACCAGCGCGACGAGTTCCATCTCGGCGAACTCCTCGGGCACGCGCTCGAACCCGCAGGTCGGACAGTCGATGTAGTCGTTGCCGTGCTCGTGAGTGAAGTCACTGCTACACATCGGACAGTGAACCACTGCAGGTGGCCGCTTCGCCCAGCCGACGTCGCCCCGCTTGAACGTGCTGTGTGCCTCCGGCACTGCCAGCGTGAACGTCTCCGGGCCTCGGTCCTTCTCCCAGGGAGGGTTCAGAATCACGTGCACGCACTTTTTCAGAAGCCCTAGCATTAGACGGAATAGTGACTACATCAAAATAAGTTACTCGGCGCGTGTGCCGCTTCGGTCCTCATAGTGGTTATTGTGATTAGTTACCGCCGTGGAGTCACTCCTCGCCCGTTTCAGCCGCCGAAACAGGGATAATTTCGCGCCGGGCCGAAAAGAGTCACAACAACCACTATCAGTAGTAGTCCCACTCGTCGTCCGAGTCCCCCTTGCTGACTCCGTCGTCGTCGTCGCTGGTTTTCTCCGGAACAACCTCGCGTGGGTCCTTTATCCCCTCGCCGAAAAGCGACTTGTAGAGAAATACGGCAAACGAAATCAGCCCACCCAGGAACAACAGCCCCCCGGCAACGAGAGCGATAGTGAATCCCGTCTCGAAGAGGTTCAGTAGGAGTGTTTGAATCACGAGCTATCGGAAACGCTAGGGTCTCGATTCATTTGAGTATTGTCCCGCCGGCCCCGTCGCCGAACCGATGAGACCCGCTACGCCGTCCCGGCGGGCGGCCCTCACCTGGCCGCTGGACCCAGTACCGTCACGGGAATACCGGCCATGCGCATTACCTTCTCGGCCGTTCCGCCGAGGTACTTTTCGATTGCGCCGTGTCCCTGTTTGCCCATCACGATGTGGTCGATGTCGTTCTCGTCGGCGTACTCGATGATTTCCTCGGGAACGCGCCCGGTCTTGACGGAACCCGTTCCCGCCAGTCCGCGGTCTGCGGCCCTGTCGACCACCTCGGTCACGACCTGCTCACCGTACTCCTCGTACTCCTCGAACTCCTCGTCCGAGAGCTCGACGGTCAGGATGTAGTTCGCCTTCGTTTCGACCACGTACAGTACGTGTACTTTCGTGCCGTACGCCTCGGCGAGGTCAAGTCCGTACTCGACGGCGTCTTTCGCTCGGTCGCTGCCATCCGTTGGGATGAGAACGTTGTCAGTCATTAATCCTTTTCCCGATTCTCCGTTCCAAATAAAAAAATTACTGATGTTTCAATATAAAATCATGTTCGGCCGGGGAGACCGGCGGGTTCCTCACTTGTTCACTTCTCTGATATAAATTGCGAAGGCAGTGAGGACGAAAAGCGTCCCGGAGACGACGTGGAGTTCCATCGAGAGCGTTACGAACGCCGCGACCGCGAGGACTACAGCAGCGACGGTTGCGCCAGCCGCGAGGTAGTTATCCATCGATGGTACTGTGGCGGGCATCCGGCTTGTATATTGCTACTCCGACGCGGTTTCCCGGTCGTCGGCCGACGCCGTTTGCCACTCCCACCACAGCCCGAGGGCTCCGAGGAACACGGCCACGACTCCGAGGCCGAGTTCGAACGTTTCCCCCTCGAGGGCCCCTCGAACGACGAAGACGAGCCCACCGACGAGCAGAAACACCCGCATAACCGTCCGGATTGTCCAGTCCATGGCTCTGGAACGACCCCCGGAAACTATTATATTCCGACTGAACAAATAGCTCAGTGTGACAGATTCCCCGGAGGGACAGTCGGACGTATCTCTCGAGAAGGTGTTCTACCACCGGGAGACGACCCGGCTCGTCCACTGGCGGGAGTTCTCCGGCGCTCGAACGGCCGTCCTCCTGACGCTTCTCGTGACGGTCCTCACGTTCATCACGGGGCTTTCGACGCTGAGTCAGGAAAAGCTGGTCCTCGAGGGACCGCTCGCAGCCGTGCTCCCCGACGTGACGGGCGTCGTTCGACTCGGCGGTGTCCTCTTTGCGTTCCTGCTGGGTCTGCTCGTGTTCGGGCTCCACCGCGGGAAACGGCTGGCCTGGTACCTGACAATCGCGGTCCTGCCGGTCGTCGGACTCCTCCCGCTGTTGACGCTCCAGACGACGCACATGCCGCTGTTACTGCTGATTCTCGGGGCGCTTCCGGTACTCGTCATCAATCGGGCGCAGTTCGACCAGCGTATCGACCTCTCGTCGCTCCAGGTCGCCGCGCTCTCGTCGATTGTCGGCGTGCTCGTGTACGGGACGACTGGCTCGTACGTGTTGCGCGACCAGTTCACCGCCATCGACACCTGGACCGACGCGATTTACTACGTGTTCGTTACCATTGCGACCGTCGGATACGGCGACATCACGCCGCTCACGCCGGAGACGAAGTGGTTCTCGCTCTCCATCATTCTGCTCGGGACGGGCGCGTTCACCGCCGCCATCGGGTCGTTCATCGTTCCGGCAATCGAGAAACGGATGGCAACCGCATTCGGGAACATGACACCATCAGGACTCAACATCCTCGAGGACCACGTGCTCGTCCTCGGGTACAGCGACATTACGGAATCGTTACTCGGCGAACTTGCAGGCGAACGCGACATCGTGGTCGTCACGGCCGACAAGGACGACGCGGCGAATCTGGACGACCGGGACGTCAGCGTGCTGACGGCGGACCCGACTGACGAAGACCGGTTGCGCGACGCCAAGATCGAGACCGCGAGTGGGGTCGTCGTCGCCACCCGGGACGACGCCCAGGACGTGCTGGCGGTTCTCGCCGCCAAGCGGACCAACCCCGACGTGTACATCGTCGCCGCGGCGAACGACCAGCACAACACCGCCAAACTCGAAGACGTCGGCGCTGACGAAGTCATCAGTCCGATGGCAATCGGCGGCCGGATTCTCGGCCGAGTTGAAGCGGACTGCCCGCCTCCCACCGCGGTGACGCTGGTCGTCCCCCGGCACCGAACGGCACCGGGAGATGCCCACACAAAAAAGTAAATTTACCGATATTTCCGTGCAGTCATATACCGGCACATCGACAGGTGAGACATGGGTATCGAAGGAGCAAGCGCCGTCGAGCGGTTCGTCCGCAAGGTGATGCTTCCGGTCTGCATCCTCTCGGGGATGGCCGTCGTCGCGGGGTTCTTTTTCCCCGAGTTCGTCGGTGACGGCGTTTCCGGGCGGGGGTGGCTGATCGTCTCGCTCCTGTTTTTCGGTTCGGGGCTGGGATACCTGGCGGTGCTGCCGATGGCGGACGGACACAACGGGGACGCGCCGCCAGTCCACTACCTCATGCAGGTCCGGCGTCTCTCGTGGACCGAGACGCTCCGGACCTTCGTGGCCCGACACGACCCCCTCACCTTCGGTGTGCCGGTGCTGGCGTTCGGGCTGTTTTTCGTCCTCCAGTATCTGTTTCCCGCCGCGACGCTCTCGGTTGTCGATTCGATCCAGCAGTACGTGATGGGGTGGTTCGACTGGCTGTTGCTCGGCACCGTCCTCCTGTCGGTCCTGTACTGTCTGGTGCTCCTGGTCGGCCCGTGGGGCGACATCAGGCTCGGCGGCCCGGACGCCGAACCCGCCTACACCTACCCGGTGTACTTCACGATGATCTTCACGGCCGGAATCGCGGCGGGCATCGTGTTCTGGGGACCTGCCGAGGCACTCACCCACTACGAGACGCCGCCGCCGTATTTCGGGGTGGAGGCACAGTCCGACGCGGCTATCGGGGGCGCGCTCACCTACTCGCTGTTCCACTGGGGGTTTTCGGCCTGGAGCGCGTACCTCGTCATCGGCCTCCCGATTGCGTACTTCGTCTTCCAGCACGGCGCGCCGCTCCGGGTATCGACGATTCTGACGCCGTTTCTGGGGGTCGAGGGCCTCGATTCGCTTCCCTGTCGTCTGGTGGACGTGCTCGCCATCTTCGCGACAATCGGCGGCATCGCGACGTCGGTCGCGCTGGTGAGCCAGCAGTTTCTCACCGGGATCGACTTCCAGTGGGGCGTCGAGTACGCGACGCTCGGCCCGGTGTTGTTCGTGACCGGCCTGACAATCGTCTTCGTCATCTCCGCACAGAGCGGCGTCCACCGGGGAATTCGGCGGATCGCTGGCGTCAACATCGTGCTGTTTGGCCTCTTTGCGGCGCTGCTATTCGCCGTCGGCCCGCGGTCGGCCATGCTCGACCGGGGGACGACAGCGCTCGGCAGTTACACGCTCAACTTCCTGCCGATGAGCCTCTCCCGCGGCGGGGAATGGGTCACCAGCTGGACGATCTGGAACTGGACGTGGTGGTTCTCGTGGGCACCGTTCGCCGGCCTGTTCCTGGCCGCGCTGTCCCGCGGTCGGAAGATCAGGACCGTCGTCCTGACCGGCTTCGTGGCGACATCGCTTGCGACGATGGTGTGGTTTCTCCTGCTCGGAACCACGGCCCTGCACCTCCAGCACACGGGCGCAACCGCCATCCTGGAGTCGATGGCCGCGTTCGACAACCCCGAAGCGGTCGCCGGCTTCTCGCTGTTTAGCACGCTCCCGCTGGGCGAACTCCTGATCTTCCTGTTTCTCGCGCTCATCATCGTGTTCATAGCCAGTTCGGCGGACACGTCGACGCTCGTGGTCGCCATCCTGGCCTCGAAACGGGACCGCGCGCCGACGATCACGACCGTCGTGTTCTGGGGCATCCTGCAGGGTATCGTCGCCATTGGCGTGATTCTCACGGGTAGCGAGACGACGCTCCAGGCCACAGCCGTCCTGACCGGTGCCCCGTTCGCGGTCGTCGTCGTGCTCTCGCTGGTCGGACTCACCTTCACGTTCCTGCGCGATGAGCGGGGCCACGAGTCCCTCCTCGCGAAACTCCCCACGCTCCCCTTCGACGACGTCTACAAGGAGTGACCGGACTGTATCGCTCGACCGTCGCTCGGCGGCGGCCTCCGCGAGCCACTATCGATCCGATGCCGAACGGCGTTACGGCAGTTCGGTCGGGAGTGTTCCACAAAATATACGATAATTGATAAGATGTGGTTCCCGGAATCATAGTGGTTGTTGTGAGTATGTCCCGCCGTGGAGTCACTCCTGCCCGTTTCAGGGGCCGAAACAGGGATACTTTCGCGCCGGGCCGAAACGAGTCACAACAACCACTATCAGACCTCGATCTCGCGGTCCTCGTCGGCGTTCTCATCGACGACTGTGCGGGTGACACGAGGAAATGGCGGACGGAGTGTGTCCACACGTAACAGCACGCGTGACACCGGGGAGGGACGCGACGAACGACGCAACGAGCGGGTGCGGCGTATAGTTACTAATCTGAGGGGTCGTGCGAGCGGAAACCCCGGCGTAGCGGAGCAAGATTCATTCCTGCGGGGGACGGAGTTCGGAAGGAGTCCAAATGTCAAGCGACAATCCGGAACCAGTGAAAACGATCTGTCCGTACTGCGGCGTCGGCTGCGGGATCATGGTCAGGGAGGGCGAGGAACCCGGCGACATGCAGTTCATGCCGTGGGGCGACGCACCGGTCAACGAGGGACGCATCTGTATCAAGGGCGGTGCAGCCACGGAGGTCGTCGACCACGAGGACCGCCTCACCGACCCGCTCATCAGGGAAGACGGCGAGTTCCACGAGGCGACCTGGGAGGAGGCCTACAGCCTGATCGTCGACGAACTGGAGCGGGTCCGCGAGGAGTACGAACCCGACGCGATGGGCTTTTTCGGCTCATCGAAGACGATGAACGAGGAGAACTACCTCCTCCAGAAGCTGGCCCGCCGATACGGCACCAACAACGTCGACAACTGCACGCGGATGTGTCACGCCTCGACGGTCTGGGCGCTCCGGACGAGTCTCGGCGCGGGCGCGATGACAAACAGCATGGCCGACCTCGAGGAGGCCGCCGACGTCTTCTGGATCCAGGGCGCCAACCCCGGCGAGCAACACCCCATCGCCAACAGCCAGTACTTCCGGCAGGCGGTCCTGGAGGGCGCGACGGTCATCCAGGTCGACCCCCACGCCAACAAGACGACGAAGTCGTTCCAGATCCCGGAGACCGACCGGCACATGCACCTCCAGCTGGAGCCCGGGACGGACATCCCGCTGCTCAACGTCGTCCTCAAGACGGTCCTGGAGAACGACTGGGTCGACGACGAGTTCGTCGCCGAACGCACGGAGGGGTTCGACCACCTGAAAGAGACCCTCGAGGACTTCGACAAGGAGGCAGCCGCCGAGCAGTGTGGCGTCCCGCTCGAGGACATCGAAGCGGCCGCCGAGACGTACGCCAGCGCGGACAACGCCGCCATCTTCACCGGGATGGGCATGTCCCAGCACACCTGTGGCGTCGACAACGTGCAAAACGAGATCAACCTGGCGCTCATCACTGGCAACCTCGGCCGGCCGGGGACCGGCGTGAACCCGCTGCGGGGCCAGAACAACGTCCAGGGGACCTGCGACGTCGGCGCGATGCCGAACGTCCTGCCGGGCTACCAGCT
>PXQO01000045.1 GCA_003021285.1 Halobacteriales archaeon QH_2_65_14
TGGCGCGACGACATCACCATGGTCGAGTCGCGCGACAACGGCAAGACGCTGTTCGAGGCGAAACTCGAACACGGGATGGTCGTCGACACCCTGCGCTACTACGCCGGCTGGGCGGACAAGGTCGAGGGGAGTCAGATTCCCGTCGGCGGCGGCCGGCTCGATTACACACTGTGCGAACCGCTCGGCGTGACAGGACACATCGTCCCGTGGAACTACCCGTTCCAGCTCGCCGGCCGGAGCCTCGCGCCCGCGCTGGCCTGTGGCAACAGCGTCGTCCTCAAGCCGTCGAGCGAGACGCCGCTGTCGGCACTGTACTACGCGAAGGCCGCCGAGGAGGTCGGCCTGCCCGAGGGCGTGGTCAACGTGGTCCCCGGTCGCGGGAGCGTGGCCGGCGACGCGCTCGTCGAGAACGATGACCTCGACCACGTCACGTTCACCGGGAGCACCGAAATCGGCAAGCAGATCGGCTCGACGGCACACGAACGCGTGACTGACGTGACGCTCGAACTCGGCGGAAAGGGACCGCAGGTCGTGTTCCCCGACGCCGACCTCGGTGCGGCCGCCAAGGGCGTCCAGTACGGCATCTTCATGAACTGCGGGCAGATGTGCTGGGCCGGCTCCCGGCTGGTCGTCCACGAGGACGTCCACGACGACCTCGTTGAGATGGTCGTCGAGGCCGCCGAGTCCATCCCGTTGGGGGACGGCATCGACGACAACGCCCAGATGGGGCCGATGGTCAGCGAGTCCCAGCGCGAGAACGTACTGGAGTACATCGAGACGGGCAAACAGGAGGGCGCGACCGTCGCAACGGGCGGCGGGATTCCCGAGGACAAAGACGTCGGCTACTTCATCGAGCCGACTGTGTTCACCGACGTCACCAACGACATGACTATCGCCCAGGAGGAGATATTCGGCCCCGTGCTGTCGGTCATCGAGGTGAGCGACGAGGCGGAGGCTCTTGCAGTCGCCAACGACTCGCCGTACGGTCTGATGTCATGCGTGTGGACGAACGACCTCTCGCGGGCCCACCGGTTTGCCCGGGACCTCGAATACGGGATGGTCAACGTCAACGAGACGCCCAACACCTTCCCGCAGACCCCCTTCGGCGGCGTCAAGGAGAGCGGCATCGGCCGCGAGCAGGGCCGGGAAGCCATCGAGGAGTACACCCAGGTCAAGAACGTCAACGTCAACCTCGGATAGTTATCCGTACACTTCGTACAGCCACTTGACGCCGAAGTAGCAAAACCAGGTCATATAGACGGTCAGAACGACAGTCCAGACGGCGAACTTGACGATGGGTTCGGGATAGACGACGTACGCGATGACGAGCAAGAGGAGCGTCGCAGCGAGTGCCACTCCGTCGTAGACGTCGAAGGTCGGTGATTCGACCATCGCCGTCGGGTTCGTCCCCAGTGCAAGTGAAAGATTCGATACCGAGGAGCACGTATCGAATTTGATAATCTAGCGGATATCCTATAAGTGGGTTCGCTCCCTGGTAGGCGGCAATGCCAGCAGTCGAGACGATCAGCCTCACGAAACGCTATGGCGACGTCCACGCACTCGACGGGCTGGAGTTGACCGTCGAGCGGGGCGAACTCTACGGTTTGCTCGGTCCGAACGGGTCGGGGAAGACGACCACCATCGAACTGCTGACGGGTCAGCGGACGCCGACCGCGGGGAGCGCCTCGGTGCTGGGCGTCGACCCCGTTACTGAGCCAATCGAGGTGCGGCGGTCGGTCGGTATTCTTCCCGAGCGCGAGGACCCGCCGAGCTTTCTCAGCCCGCGCGAGTACCTGCAGTTCGTCGGCGACGTCCGGGGCATCGACGACGTCGACGAGCACGTCGAGGAGTGGTCGCGACGGCTGGAGTTCCGGGGCGTCCTCGATACGCTCGCGACCGACCTCTCGGAGGGGGAACGCCAGCGCGTGATGCTCGCCCAGGTGTTCGTCCACGAACCCGACCTCGTGTTCATCGACGAACCGCTGGTCAATCTCGACCCGCTGATGCAGGCCGAAGTCAAAGACATTCTCGCGACGTACTGCGAGAAGGGAAACACCCTCTTTCTCTCGACGCACTTCATGGAGGTCGCCGAGGACCTCTGTACCCGGGTCGGCATCATCGCGGAGGGCGAACTCGTCGCCGAGCGCGACCCGCGGGCGCTCGACGCCGGGTTGCTGGAGACGTTTGCGACCGAAATCAGCGGGCGGGCGTCGGTGAGCGGCGATATGACTGCTGGGGGCGAGGGCGCGGAGGGCGACGGCGACGTGGAGGTGAGCGGCGAGTGACGCTGTTTCGCCGGATGCTCGTCGAGGAGTTCCGGATGGCCACGACGCTGTTCGGGCGGCGCAGGTTCCTCGCGTTTCCCCTCGTGACCGCGTCGCTGGTCGCCGGCGGAACCTGGCTGCTCGGCCTGACCGGGACCTCGACCGGGGCGGTCGTCGCGGGGGTTCACCTGCTGGTGTTTTTCGTCGGCATGCAGGTCGGCACGGCCGGCCTCGTCGGCCGCGACGCGATGCGCGACGTGCTCGGTGACACGACGCTTCTGGTGTTCTCGGCGCGGACGCTCCCCATCTCCCGCCGGCGACTCCTTGCCGTCTTCCTCGCCAAGGACCTCCTGTACTACCTGGCGCTGTTTCTGACCCCGGTCGCGGCCGGGTTCCTCCCGGCCGTGGTCGCGGGCGAACTCGACGCCTCCCGGCTTGCTCTCCTCTGGTGTACCGTCGGGGCGACGTTCGCACTCGGGGCGGCGGCGAGCCTGACGCTGGCCGGCGTCGCCACGCGGAGCCGTCCGGCCCTGCTCGTCGTCCTCGCCGGCGTGTTCGTGGGGCTGTTTCTCGCGCCGGGCGACCTCGTGGTCCTGACGCCCTACGGCGTCTACGCCGACCCTTCGGCTGTCAGCGCCATCCTCGGATTCGTGCCGCTCGCCGCGTTGCTCGTCGTCGGACCCATCGCCTTCGAACCGCCGGAAGGGGGCGGTGTTCGACGGGTCGAGGGCGACCGGTTCCGACAGCTCCAGTCGCTGGCCGACAGCATGACAGCGCGGTCGTTGCTCGAAGTCGCGCGCTCCAGCGGCTCCGTCTGGAAGGTAGCGTTCTCGCTGGGCATCCTCTTTGGGGTGACGGCGCTGTTGCTCGACCGCGTCGTCGCGGCGACCGCCCTGGAACCGTCGGGCGGTATCGCGTTCGGAACGCTGCTCGGGCTGGGAACGTTCACCACGTACAACTGGCTGACGGGCCTCGATAACCCGCGGGAGTACCTGCGCTATCCCGAGGGGATAGACGGGGTGTTTGCCGGCAAGCGACGCGCTTTCCTTTTCCTCTCGCTACCGACCGGCCTCGTCTATCTCGGTGTCGCCGGCGTCTGGTATCCGACGCCCGACCTGTTGCTCGGCGTCGTCGTGTTTCCGCTCGTCACCGTCTACGTCTTCGGCGTCACCGCGTATCTCACCGGTCTCTCGCCGGGCGAGTTGCTCTTCGATACGCCGCTGTTCGCCGCCTACGGCGGTGCGCTGTCCGTCGTGGCCGTCCCGCTGCTGGTCGCGGCACTCGCCTACGGCACCGCGCCGGTCGAGTCGGCCGCCGTCGCCGTCGCGCTATCGGCCGTCGCCGCCCTCGTCGGCGTCGCCCTCTCCCGGCGAACCGGGCGTCGCTGGCACGACCGGTTGCGGGCGGAATCCTGACCGGGTCGCCGTCCGGGACTCCGTGCCTTCGGAACCACCGCAGTTATTGATGAGCAGGCCACCTAGCCGACAATGCGAGGTGCCATCGTCGATCTCGACGGGACGGTGTACCGGGGCGGCAGCCTCCTTCCGGGTGCAGCCGAGGGCGTCGAGCGACTCCGGAACGCGGGACTCGACGTGCTTTTCTTTTCGAACAACCCCATCGAGGACGGCACCGCCTACGCGGCGTCGCTCACGGAACTGGGCATCCCCGTCTCGCCGGCGGAGGCCTGTTCGGCCGGCGTCGTGACGGCTGCCTACCTGCGCGAGCACCGGGCCGACGTGCTGGTCGCCTCCTGGACGCCGGAGTTCGACTACGACGACATGCAGGCCGCGCTCGATGCCGTCGACGAGGGAACCGCCTTTCTCGGGACCGATCCCGACCGGACGTTCCCTACGGAAGACGGGTTCGTCCCCGGGTCCGGCGCGATAACCGGTGCAGTCGCCGCCGTCGTCGGCCGCGACCCCGACGCGGTGCTGGGCAAACCCTCCGACGCCGCCCTCGAATTCGCGCTGGACCGTCTCGGCGCTCCCCCGGAGGAGTGTCTCGTCGTCGGCGACCGCCTCGATACGGACCTGGCGATGGGTGACCGCGCCGGCATGACGACCGTCCTCGTGTTGACCGGCGTCGCCGACCGCGAGGACCTCGCCGATAGCGACGTCCGGCCCGATTACGTCATCGACCGCCTCGGCGACGTCGGATCGGTGCTCGACGACCTTGCGAGGGGATAAACTCACAACAACGGCAAGATTTAATCGGACACAAATCTTTTTCATCGGGTGCGGGGTAGTAGGGGTATGGTCGACAAGGAAGACCTTCGCGAGCAGTTCGTCGAGGCGTTCGAGGGGGCAGATTACCCGATCAACAGTCCGATGGACTTGGTGCCGGCACTGCCAAACGGCCCGTCGACGAAGTTCGAGTCGGGCGATTTCTCGATGACGGCGATGGAACTGAACACGAAACTCAACGGCGACTTTCCCTACGAGGACGTGGACTCGTTCGTCGACGACGTCATGGAATCGCTCGAAGACCAGGACCTCATCTAGGCTTTTTCGCCGCCCGTCGGTCGGTCAGGAGAAACTTAACCGAGTATTGACTCTGTCCATTCCCCTCGACGACCCACGACATGCCCATCGACTGGACAACGTCATCTGTCTTTGCCTGCCGTGCCACGATAAGGCAGAGGCGGGCAAAGTTTCGCTTCCAAATCCCAACGAAAAGTAACGTACTTGTATCAGCAACAGGTAGTCGTAGCCACGTAGCCCTGTGGTGTAGTGGCCAATCATAGCGGCCTTTGGACGTGTTCGGTTTCTCCGTTCACGAAAGACAGCCGCTGACGCTGGTTCGAATCCAGCCAGGGCTATTTTGCCGCGAGCAATACCGCGAGCGGCAAATACATACTGGATTCGAAGCAGGGAGTGAAACGAAGTGGAGCAACTGAGGTTCGAATCCAGCCAGGGCTATTTTGCCGCGAGCAATACCGCGAGCGGCAAATACATACTGGATTCGAAGCAGGGAGTGAAACGAAGTGGAGGTCAGATTCGGGTAGCTACTGATTCAGAGCACTGAGAACATCAGCTCACACGCTTCGTCGAAATTGCTCTGTCCGCCCGTTGTGTGCACCAATCGCCAGCACCCGGTAGGGTTATTTGCGAGCCATCCAACCACGATTTATGAGCATTCACGTGGCAATCATCGGCGCGTACGGCAGTGCGGGCGCGACAGTAGCGGATGAACTCGTCGACCACCCCGACGTCGAGTTGACACTTATCGACGACGGCGAACCCGGCGGGGGGCTGTGTATCCTGCGTGGCTGTATGCCCTCCAAGGAGGTACTATCGGCCGGCGCACACCGCTTCCGGGCGCGACACGACGAGAGGCTGGTGGGCGAGGCCCCGGAGGTGGACCTCGAACGGACCGTCGAGCGCAAGGACGACCACACGCTGAGCTGGGCGGCCCACCGGCGCGCGTCGGTCGAGGGCTACGCCGAGCGCGAGGAAGCCACCTTCATCGACGGGACGGCACGCTTTGTCGACGACCGCACTCTCGAGGCCGGCGGGCACACCATCGAACCGGACTATGTCGTCATCGCCACCGGCTCGACGGTGAACGTTCCCGACGTGCCCGGCGTGGAGGACGTCGACTACATGACGAGCGCGGACGTGCTCGATGCGACCGAGTTCCCCGAGACGGGCGTGGTCATGGGCTTCGGGTACGTCGGCATGGAACTCGTGCCGTACCTGACCGAGGCCGCCGGGATGGACCTGACCGTCGTGGAGCACGACGACCGACCCATCGACGAGGCCGACCCGGAGTTCGGGGACGCCGCGCTCGACATCTACCGCGAGCAGTTCGACGTGACGATTCCGACGAACGTCTACGAGAAGCGGGTCGAACCGGCGGAGGACGGTGGCGTCCGGCTCGTGTTGGAACACGACGACGGGAGCGAACAGGCCGTCGAGGCCGACCAGCTGTTCTGTTTCACCGGCCGCCGGCCGTCGCTGCACCGCCTGCAGCTGAAAAACACCGCCCTCCAGCCGGAGCCGGGATGGGTCGAGGCGACGATGCAGGCACGCGACGACGAGCGGGTGTTTGTCGTCGGCGACGCGAACGGGAAAGAGCCCATCCTGCACGTTGCCAAAGAACAGGCGTTCCAGGCGGCGGAGAACATCCTCGCC
>PXQO01000046.1:0-34366 GCA_003021285.1 Halobacteriales archaeon QH_2_65_14
AGAATTTCGTGAACTGGCGCTGATGTGTGCTGTCTACAACATCAAGAAAGCCGCAGAACAGGAGATTCCACTCCCTTCAGGTGATTAAACACAGCCGTTAGATAAGATTGAGGATGGTGGTGTCACGGTTGAGGAAATTGGACGCATTGTTAGCTTCGAGACGGAGTCGAGGGCCGCAGACGTCGAGACATTCGAGAAGTATGGTCGAGTATATGCTCGGTGGATTGAAAATTTCGAGCTTGGCGAAGTGGAGACCGACGGCTCCTCTTCGCATCATCCATTAGAGAATGATCAGGGAGCGAATAATCCCTCCGTCCGCCCGCAGAAGTTGATTGATGCACTTCGAGTTATTGATGAGGTTAATACTGCTGAGGAACTGGCCGATCGTTTAGGATACTCAGAGAGTGAATCAAGAAAGATTCTTACAACTGGTTACGGGCTCGGAGTTGCACGCCCCGACCGTGGAAACGGATTCACGACCACCGATATTGGTCGGACAGTAACAACAACAAGCGAAGGGAAGCAGCGAGAACTACTCCGCGACCAACTGCTCGAAATCCCTTTCGTGCAGGCTTACTGCAATAATGTCCCGGATGGTGAGTTCAAGAATAGAGACGTGATAGAGGAAGTTTCGGAGGAATACAACCTTGGTTGGAGCGATGGAACGATCGAAACGAAGGCTAAACGTCTCTACAGGTGGCTTATATTCACTCAACTGGCCGAGGAAGAGAAGCGTGGGATTCTCGAAGCCACGGAAAAGATGCCTCGGGGAAATCTCCTCAAGCCGTAAGCCAGCACTCGTTTTTCGCCGCTCGAATCACCCTATTTATTATAAGCGTCATCACGATCCTCGGTATCCTGAGCACGTTCAACACAATATCGGCATCGTTGACGAACTTATGCAGCCGGCCGCCCTCTAACTCGACAAAATTAACTGAGAGTATTCATCGAAGTTGAACTTGCAAATTCACATCTCCTGACAAGTAGATGGCTTCGATGGTTAGAAACTTCTCAACAAAATTTGGTCCCTGACGTGTCTCCGTATCACTGAAGATGCGTCAGGTGTTCAGGTTCGGTACCGAGCAATAGGTGCGCACACGCGCATCTCACAGACCAGTTTCACCGTACGCCTCGCTTTTTTGTATGTATGGCGAGACTTTAGCGCTAGCGAATCGCATGACGGCATTGACCCCCGTGATGGATCGGAACGAACTCTTTCACGCGCAGGGTGGGGTCTTTTATAAATGACCCGACGCCGTCTGTTGAATCTACATCGTTCGAAAATCGAATGGGCGCTGCAGGATTTGAACCCGCGACATCTTGGTCCGAAGCCAAGTGCTCTGTCCAAGCTGAGCTAAGCGCCCACACCAGTTTGTCCCGACGTAGCGATAATAAACCCCGCGGTTCGCTACGGTGGCGATATCGGAGACGAAAAACCATATATATCCTGGCCGGCACTGATAGAACAAGACAAGGGAGCGACGCGGGGCTTCCGAGAGCGTGAACAGGTGTTGCAATGTACGAACTTGGTCCGGAATTCGAGAACGCGGCAGTTAGTCCCGGGACGAACATTCTGGTTTCGGGACCGCCACTGAGCGGGAAGCGACGGCTGGCAATGGAGGCTCTCGCCCACGGAGCGAACGACGGCGAGGGAGCGGTCGTCGTCACAACACGGGACAGCTCCGACCGCGTCATGGCGGATTTTCGTGCGCTGTTGACCGACCCGGACCAGGCTCACATCGGCGTCGTCGACTGCGTGACCCAGCACCAGGGCCGCTCGCCGTCGGACAGTGACCTCGTCAAATACGCGTCCTCGCCCGTCGATATGACGGGTATCGGTATCAAGTTCTCCGAGTTCGTCGAGGAGTTCTACAGCGACCGGGGCGTCCGGCAAAACCGCATCATGGTGGATTCGCTCTCGACGCTGCTGATGTACTCGGATCTCCAGACCGTCTTCCGGTTCATGCACGTCCTCACCAGCCGCATCGAGGACGCCGACGCGGTCGGGGTCCATATCATCGAGTCCACCGCCCACGACGCCGAGACGATGAACACCTTAAAACAGCTGTTCGATGGCCTCGTCGAGGTCGACGACGACAAACAGGTTTCGTTCCAGCTTCCCGGCACTGCCTGATAGCGGTTGGTGCGCTTATTTTCGGCTCTTCTCGGAACACTGGGGGTCATAGGCTCGAACGTGCTGGTCCGTAATCGCCTGGCGGTACCGAGTCGCAACAACACTGTGACTCGGGTCTCGTCTCCCCGACGATGGCCTTGCCGGTTGCCGGCCCGGACTCACATTTTTCCCGCTCGCGTTCCAACGGGGCGTATGGCGACTGCCTCCGACCAGAACCTCCGGGAGATTCTCGAATACGACACGATTGCTGTGGTGGGCTGTTCGACGACGCCGGGTAAGGCCGCACACGACATTCCGAAGTACCTCATCGACCAGGGGTACGACGTCGTCCCGGTCAATCCCTACGCCGACGAGATTTTCGACCGCGTCGCCTGCGACTCGCTCCTGGACGTCCCCGACGACGTGGACGTCGTCGACGTGTTCCGTCCCAGCGAGGAGGTGCCAGGCATCGTCGACGAGGTTCTCGAACGCCACGACCAGCGCGGCGACGTCGAGGCGCTCTGGCTCCAGTTCGGCATCCGCGACGACGATGCCACACAGCGGACAGCCGACGCCGGCATCCAGGTCGTCCAGGATAGCTGCATCAAGGTCGAACACCAGCGACTCAAGTGACTGTTCACCCGACGCTGTCCGGGTCGGTACTGTACAGTTCCGGTGGCACGTCGGCGGTCATCACGACGTCTGCGATGGCGAGCCTGCCACCGGGGCGGAGAACGCGGTACGCCTCCCCGAAGACGCGTCCTGTGTCATTTGCGTCCCTCACGAGTGGCGTCGATTGCAGTCGGGAGCCTGTCCGCGCGGTGCGTCGCGGCGTTTCTCGCCACGTCACCGGAACCCGGGTCGTTTTTCGTATCGATCCGAATCCATTTTTCCCCCGGGCTCGTGGCGGGGACATGGTCACGGTCGGAGGGAAAGCACCCGATTTCATCGCGCCGGCGTCAAGACGATACGAACCCACGACGCCGTCGCGTTGCTGTTTGCGCCGGCGGATTTCGTCCCCGAGTGTACCGCCGAGCTGGTCGCCGTCCGCGATGCGGGGTGGCACACCGTGGACGGTCTCGCGGTCATCTTTCTCTCGGGTGATAGCCTGTTCAGCCACGCCGCGTACGCCGACCAGCACGACCTGCCGTTCGCGCTGGTGTCGGACCTCCACGGCAGCGTTGCCGAAACCTACGGCCTGCTCGCCGAGGAGTGGGAGGGACACAGCCACATCCCGCGCCGGGCGACCGTCGTCGTCGACGGCGACTGGGACGTCGCGGCCATCCACAGGACGGACGACCCGCTCGACCGGGTCTCGCCAGCACCGGTCGAGGACGCCTCCGAGACGCTTCGCTCACTCGGTCTCGACGTCCAACAGCCGAACGTTGATTACGCCCGGACGTAACGGATCGGCTGGGTGCCCGAAAACGAGGCTATCCGAAGCCGTTACTCCTCGTTCACCGAGGGACGGCTTGTCGCCTGCTGTGACGGAGCGGCCTCCTCGGCGGATTCGTCGACGGGAATCTCTTCTGTCGGTTCGGCCTCCTGGTGGGGTGGCTCGGGAAGGTCCGCCGCATCGAGAACGTCCTCGACGTCGAGGCCCTGCTCGTCGGCCATCGCTTCGAGAATCGCGCGCTGCTCGGCGAGTTCGTACTCCATGCCGTCGACCTGTCTGCTCGTCGTCTCCATGTCCGTCTGCATCTGTTGCATCTGCTCCATCATCTCCTGCATCTTCTCCATCATCAGTTGCATTTTCTTGTAGCTCTCTTCGGCCACCTTCGTCGCCTTCTGGATTTTCTTTGCAGTTCCACCGATGTCCATACGGGCCGATAGGCGGCCTGACCTGTTGGATGTTTCGACACGTCGCCCCGAGAGAGGGCGGCCTGGCGTCTCTCGTCCGGTCGAGACAGCCAACCCGTTCCCCGCGCGGAGAGTCCGAAAGCCCCTTATGGGGGACCGAGGTAAGATTAGAGTGGACTAGGTCGGGCGGTTAGGCCCCGCTCCTCGCCCACAAGTGGCCTTAAGTGGGGACCGAACACCGGGGGCGTGCGCGCAGACGGTCGCGGGCCCCGCAAGCCAACGTCGAAGCCTCGTCCTGCGGGGATGGAGGTCCGAACGGCTACACCTGCAGGGGTGCAGGCGTCCGGTTAACCGGCGACAGCCCGTCAGGCGCGGAAGCGAGCAGCGGACCGCCGGACATCCGTCGCTCGTAGGGTCGCGGGGTGGAGGAGGCACGCGGGCTTACCCGCGACCGAACGCCGTGCAATCTCGGCTGTCCGTTCATTCATCCCGTCATTTTCCGCCGTAGTCACGACCCAGCCACAGCCACAGCGTCCGTCGCCCCACGAACCGCGGGACGCGTTCTGCGTAGCTCTCGTACTCCCGGCCGTACCGCTCGCGGAGCCACGGCTCCTCCGCCAGGGGGAAACTGAACCACCAGAGGAGGTAGAACCCACAGAGCGGGAACACGAACGGCGCGTCAACGAGCAGTGCATAGCCCGCTGTTGCCGGGATGTAACCGACGTACTGGGGATTTCGGGTGTAGCGGTACAACCCGTCCGTCCGGAGCCCCTCGTCCATTCCCTGGGTCTGTTCGACGCCGAGGTCGCGGGTCGCGGCGAATACGATGATGCTACCGATGGCCACGAGGGCGAACCCCCCACCACGCACCAACTGCGGGAGGCCGTAGGTTCCGAACTGTAAGACCCCGAGCGCGAGCAGCGAGAGGTTCAGGAGGTGACCGGTTCCCCAGAACGCGTAGAACTGCCAGTCTCTGGACCCGAGAGGATAGTAGGATGTGTACTCAAGGATACTCGACCAGACACCTGCTAGGTTCGTGATGCCGGCCAACACTCCCAGTGCCAGAAGACCCAATTCTCCCGATACCATGTCTGGATAGTGGCCCCGAGGCTCCAGATTCATTTCGGGTCACACTCTAGGTTATTTATAAGATGGCATCGCAATGGCTGTGTGAAGTACCTGCGACTCTCGCTACGACAGCCCGACTGGATGCTCCACCCGATGCAGCAGTTCATCAGGGAGCACGACGTCGTCCGGTACGAGGAACTGCTCTCCTGGAACATCGAGACCGGGAGTGAGACGGAGTACGAACTCTTCTATGTCGAGGCCGACCGCGAGCCATACGAGGGGGCGCTCGCGTCCATCGAGTCCATCGAGTGGTACGAGATAACCGACATCGACGAGGAGTCGTTTTACGTGTACCTCTGCCAGAAGACGCGACCCGAAGACGAGACGTGGCGCGAGGCCTACACGGCCTTGAACCTCGTGGTACTCCCGCCAGTTGTTTACGACTCCGATGCCGCCTTCGAGATGACGCTCGTGGGGGCCGGCGAGGACCTCCGGACGCTGCTCGACTCGCTCCCGACCGATATCGACGTGACAGTCCACAGCATCGAAACGTTCGACCGCCGCCACGAGACGGTCGCGACAGGATGCACCGCCCGGCAGTTCGAGGCCCTGGAGGCCGCCGTCGCGGTCGGCTACTACGAGGTTCCCCGGGAGGGAACTCTCGGCGACGTTGCAAGTGAACTCGACTGCGCGGAGGGAACCGCGTCGGACCTCCTGGGCAAGGCCGAGTCGGCAGTCATGGAACGGCTCGTGAACAGGCACACGAACTGACCGCTCGCGCGTTCCGGCGCGCTGTCGCATCGAAACGCTTACCGCCTGCACAGCACTCCGGTCAGGCATGAGCGACTCTCCCGTCGATACCAACGAGGTCGAGCACATCGCCGAGCTGGCGAGAATCGACCTCGACGAGGACGAACGTGACCTGTTCGCCGAGCAGTTCGCGGACATCCTCGACGCCTTCGAGACGCTGGACGAGGTACCGGAGGTCGAACGCGAGCCCGAACTGACGAACGTGATGCGTGCGGACGACATCGAGGAGAGCCTCGACCGGGAGGAGGCGCTGGCAAACGCTCCCGAAACCGAAGACGAGCAGTTCAAGAGTCCGAAGGTCTCATGAGATACAACGGCTACATCACCGAACAGCGCATCGACGGCGACGGCGACGGTCCGCTCGCGGGAACGACGGTCGCGGTCAAGGACAACATCTCGACGGAGGGCGTCCGGACTACCTGCGGGTCGGCGATGCTCGACGACTACGTGCCGCCCTACGACGCGACGGTCGTCGAGCGACTGAAGGACGCCGGCGCGACAATCACCGGGAAGACGAACATGGACGAGTTCGGCATGGGGACGACGACCGAGACGTCGGCGTTCGGCCCAACGGACAACCCCACTGCCGAGGGACACGTCCCCGGCGGTTCCTCGGGCGGCTCCGCGGCCGTCGTCGCGGCCGGGGATGCGGACATGCCTACCGTCGAGGAGGCCGCACAACTGCTCGAAGTCGTCGCCGGTCCGGACGAGGACGACGCGACGACGCGGGATGTGCGGGAACAGGGGTCCGATTACGAGTACGCGGCCGCCGCCGACAGCGACGTCGACGGGATGGAGATCGGCATCCCGACGGAACTGCTCGACGGGGCAGACGAGGGCGTCCAGGAGCGGTTCTGGGACGCCATCGACGACCTGGAGGCGCGGGGCGCGAGCTATCACGAGGTCAGCCTGCCCAGCGTCGAACACGCCGTCGAGGCCTACTACGTCATCGCGATGAGCGAGGCGTCCTCGAACCTGGCCCGGTACGACGGCGTCCGCTACGGTATCTCCGGCGGGTACGACGGCAACTGGAACGAGGCGTTCGCGACGGCCCGGGAGGAGGGCTTCGGCCCGGAGGTCAAGCGCCGCATCCTCCTCGGAACCTACGCCCTCTCGGCGGGCTACCACGACAAGTACTACAAGAAAGCCCAGGACGCCCGGGCGTGGGTCAAGCAGGATTTCGACGAGGCGCTCGCCGAGGCGGACGTGCTGGCCTCGCCGACGCCAACACGACGCCGGTCAACCTCGCCAACCTGCCCGCTATCTCCGTTCCGGCGGGCGACACCGACGACGGCCTCCCCGTCGGCATCCAGTTCGTCGGCCCGGCCTTCGGCGAGAAGGAGATAATCCGGGCTGGCAGCGCGCTCGCCTGACCACGACCGGTTACCGAACTTGCACAATACCTGAAAATTTCTGTTCGGACGAGCATACACACCGCCACCACCCAGGTATAAGTGGATCAGCCCTGAACCGACTAGAAGTGTTCGAAGCGGAGATCACGCTGACACACGGCCACGACAATCGAGGTGGGGAGTCGTGAGCCTGCAGGGAGCGCTCTACAGGGCAGCGATGGCCGTCTGGATGGTACTCGTGTTCGGGGCGTGGATATACGTCGACCTGGGGTACACCGAGCCTTTCCTATCCTTCTCGGACGTCCCAGGTGGGTCGATGGGGGCGTTCGTCGGCGCTATGGGGGTCACCGTCGCCGGGTGGGTCCTCATCAGTAGCGTCCAGCAACGACGCGAGGGCGTCGCGTGGCAGGAGGCAGGCCGGCGAGCGGGACTCCGGCCGGCCGACGACAGCGGGTCCACGAGCGCACCAGCACTGACGGGCACAGTCAACGGCCGGACCATCACTGCCCGCTACGACAAGCGCAAGATGGGCGGGGCCGAGGGGGGGACGTGGGTTACGTTCACGTCCGGTGAGGCGGAGCTGGCCGGTCCCGCCGACGAAGGGGTAGTCGTCGGTACCGCCGGCGGGCGCGTTGACGCCGGTATCGGGACCCTCGACTTCGACGAGATGGCCGATACCGCCTCCGCCGCGGAGGGACTCGTTGCCGTCGAGAGGGGGGACCTCATTCTCGTGGGGACGTCGACGGAGGCCGTGGAGGCTGTTTCCAGCGGCCTGTCGGGGGACGCGTTACGCGCGATCAGGGACCTGAGCGTCGTTTCCATCGGCGACGCGTCGGGCGTGGTCGCCAGGTGGGCCGAGGCACGCAACGAGGAGATGGAGGGACGCGGGAGTTCTCTCGCCGAGTATCCGGTGGACAATCTCGTCGAGCGCGTTCCGGGTGACGCCACAACGGTCACCGTCGAGACGAAGTCGTCAATACGGGACGGCGAGGTGCTTCGACGATTCGCCGAGGGCGTCGTTGCCATCGCGGACGCGTTCGAGGAGGCGACCGCTCGCCCTCCATCGTCCGGATAGCGGCCGAACTCGCCTGATAGTGGTGGTTGCGACTCTACCGCCAGGCGGTCAGGGACCTGCGTTACTCCCCGCGAGCACTGCGGACTACTGGACCCAGACAGTTTTCCGGTTGACGAACTCCTTGATGCCGGCCTCGGAGAGTTCGCGGCCGTACCCGGAGTCTTTCACGCCGCCGAAGGGGATTCGCGGGTCGGACTTGACCAGTTCGTTGACGTAGACACAGCCCGCATCGATTTCGCGGGCGAGTCGCCGCCCCCGGTCGCGGTCGTCGGTCCAGATGCTCGCACCCAGTCCGAACCGGGTGTCGTTGGCCTTCTCGATTGCCTCCCGTTCGTCGGCGACCTCGTAGACCGCCGCGACGGGGCCGAACGTCTCCTCGGCATCCGCCGGACAGCCCTCGGGAACGTCCGTCAGGACCGTCGGGGGATAGAAGGCCCCCTCGCGGTCGAGTGGCTCGCCGCCGGTCAGGACCGTCGCGCCGGCGTCGATACTCCGCTTTACCTGGTCGTGCAGGTCGGCCATCAGGTCGGGGTCGGCCTGCGGTCCGACGTCGGTCTCCTCGTCGGTCGGGTCGCCGACGGTCAGCGACTCGAACTCCGAGACGAGGCGGTCGACGTACTCGTCATAGACGTCCTCGTGGACGATGAACCGCTTGGCCGCGATGCAGGACTGGCCGCCGTTCTGCGTGCGCGCCAGCACGCCGGTGTCGACCGCTCCGTCGAGGTCCGCGTCGTCGAGGACGATAAAGGGGTCGCTCCCGCCGAGTTCCAGCACCGTCTTTTTGAGGTGCTTGCCGGCGGTCTCGGCGACGGCCCGTCCCGCCGGACCGCTGCCGGTCAGTGTCGCCCCACGGACGCGGTCGTCGGTGAGCACGTCCTCGACGTCGTCGGAGCCGATCAGCAGCGTCTGGAAGACGCCCTCGGGATAGCCGGCCTCCTGGAACACCTCTTCGAGCGCGACCGCACAGCCGGGGACGTTCGAGGCGTGCTTGAGCAGGCCGACGTTGCCGGCCGTCAGGTACGGCGCGGCAAAGCGGATGACCTGCCACATCGGGAAGTTCCAGGGCATCACCGCCAGCACCGGCCCGAGCGGGTCGTAGACGGTCCGGACCTCGGTCCCCGGCGGCGAGGGATACTGGTCGCTTTCGAGGTACGATCCGGCGAACTCCGCGTAGTGGTCGCAGGCCCACGCGCACTTCTCGACTTCCCCTACTGCCTGTGAGATGGGTTTGCCCATCTCCCTGACCATGATCTCGGCGTACGTCTGCTTGTTCTCCCGGAGCACCTCGGCGGCCGACGCGATCAGCTCCTCGCGCTCCCGGAGCGGCCGCTCGCGCCACTCCTCGAACGCATCCATCGCCTTGCTGAGGCGCTCCTCGACCTGGCCTCTGTCGTGGTCCTCGTATGTCGCCACCTGCTCACCCGTTGCTGGATTTGTTGCTTTCATCGTCCGACAGTTCGTTCCCGCCTGTTTTAGTGGTTGGGTGCCAGGAACCAGTTCGGCAGTGAGTGCTATCGAAGCCGGGAGAACAGCAGTCGATGCCCCTCGTCGTGTCCTAGATTTATCCCCATACCGTCCTACACTCTGATATGAACGTCCTCGTTGCCGGCGGAACCGGCTTCATCGGACAGTACCTGTGTGAGGAACTCCACGAGCGTGGACACGACGTGACGGCACTCGCTCGCGAACCGGACCCCGATGACGTCCCGGAAGGCGTCGAGACGGCGATGGGCGACGTCACCGCCTACGACTCCATGGAAGGTGCCTTCGAGGGCAAAGATACGGTCGTCAACCTCGTCGCGCTGTCCCCGCTGTTCGAGCCGAAAGGCGGCAACGAGATGCACGAGAAAATTCACACCGGCGGGACGAAAAACTGCGTCCGGGCCGCCGAGGAACACGGCGTCGACCGCTTCGTCCAGATGAGCGGACTCGGCGCGGACCCCGACGGCCCCACGCACTACCTCCGGTCGAAGGGACGCGCCGAGGGGGTCGTTCGAGACTCCGATGTCGACTGGACCATCTTTCGACCGTCGGTCGTCTTCGGCGACGGTGCCGAGTTCGTCGAGTTCACCCTGAAGCTGACGCCGCCGGTGCTCGCTCCCCTGCCCGGCGGGGGCAAGACGCGCTTTCAGCCACTCTACGTCGAGGACCTCGTCCCGATGCTGGCCGACGCCGCCGAGGACGACGAACACGTTGGCGAAATCTACGAGACCGGCGGTCCCGAGGTGCTGACGCTCGCCGAGGTCGCCGAACTCGCGCGGCGGGCGCGCGGGCAGTCGGTTCGCGTGCTCCCCGTACCGATGGCGCTGGCCGGGGTCGGGTTGACGGTCGCCGGGTCGATTCCGGGGTTCCCGCTGGGGCGCGACCAGTACCGGTCACTGCAGGTCGACAATACGACCGACCACAACGACGTCGACGCCTTCGGGTACGACGAGGACGACCTGACGACGCTCGCCGAGTATCTCGACGTGACGCCGGTCATCTAGCACTGGGAGCCACGGAGTCACGACGGGAGCACCGCGCGACGAGGAGCGTGCGAACTACCGGTCTTCGAGTTCGCGGATGACCGCCCGGGCGTCGCCGCCGTCGCTGACCATCTGCCGGTAGCGGTCGCGGCTCACCTCGACGGTCTGTGTCTCGCCCTGCCGGACGACTTCGAGGCGGACAGTTCCCTGCGGGTTGTTCCGGAGGCGAAACGTCGCGATAGTGGAGAAGACGAACCACAGCGCGATGGCACAGCCCAGGCCGTACAGCATCATCGTCTCGAACGCCAGCGGGTCGGCCGTGCGCGTCCAGCGTGCGGGATACACCTGCCAGAACAGTGCTACGCCGGCCCCCGAGACGAGCGACCCCAGGACGACGCCCGCTCGGGCCCGGCGGCTCGCCGGGAGGACGACGGCAACACCCAGCAACATGGCGGGAACCCCGAGCCCCGCAGCGACGCCCGCGTACTGCTTGGCAGTGGTGCTGTCGGCCTGGAACCCGACGAGCGCCATCGCCGCGACGACCCCCAGCACGCCCGCACCGACGAGCACCAGCCCGCCGCCGACCCGGCGCGGGTTCCGCAGCCCGGACCATTTGCGGTCGTACGCCTCGTCAAGACTGGTCATACTCCCCGGTTTCCGTCCCACCTACAAAAGGATACGTCAGACGGGCGCAAGACGCCAATCGGCCGAAAACAGGACCCAGGAGACCCGCAACACCGGAATTCCGAACACGCTGAAACGGAATCACAGCGGGCAACGACAATCCGCTACGAGGAGCGTCAGGGGAACAGGCCGCGCTGTGCGTGTGCGGTGGCCTGCTGGTCGAGCGCGAGGGTGAACGCCGCCGTCCGGAGGTCGGGCGTCTCGTAGTCGGCGTAGGCGTCCATCATCTCGTCGAACGCGTCCGAGAGCCGCCGTTCGAGGTCGGCGTTGACCTCCTCCAGTGTCCAGCGGTACTCCTGTGTGTTCTGGACCCATTCGAGGTACGAGACGATGACGCCGCCGGCGTTCGCGAGGATGTCCGGGACGGCCGGAACGTCGCGCTCGACGAGGACGTCGTCCGCGTCGGGTGTCGTCGGTCCGTTCGCTGCTTCGACGACGATGTCCGCCCGCAGTTCCTCGGCGACGTCCTGGGTGATGACGTGACTGACTGCGGCCGGGATGAGCACGTCGACGTCGAGGCGGAGCAGGTCGTCGTTGGAAATCCGGTCACACTCGCCGTCGTAATCGGCGATCTGGCCGCCGTTCTCGATCTGGGTTGCGACCTCGTGTGTGTCGATACCGTCGGGGTTGTAGATGCCGCCGGTCACGTCGCTCGTGGCGACAATGTTCGCACCGCGTTCGGCGAGCAACCGGCCCGCCCAGGAGCCGACGTTCCCGTACCCCTGGATGGCGACGGTCGCATCGTCCGGCGAGCGGCCGTGGTATTCGAGGATTTTCTCGGTGATGATGGCGACGCCGCGACCGGTCGCCTCGACGCGGCCCGGGGTCCCGCCGAGTTCCACCGGCTTGCCCGTGACGACCTCCGGGATGGTGTAGCCCTCGTAAACCGAGTAGGTGTCCATCATCCAGGCCATCTCGCGGGGTCCGGTGTTCATGTCCGGGGCGGGGATGTCCATCTTCGGGCCGATCATCCGGCGAATCCCCTCGGTGTACCGGCGGGTGATCCGCTTGATCTCGTCCCGGCTGAGGTCTTTCGTGTTGCAGACGACGCCCCCTTTCGCACCGCCGTAGGGGAGCTTGACCAGTGCATTCTTGAACGACATCAGGCCGGCGAGTGCGATCACCTCGTCCATCGAGACCGAGGGGTGATAGCGAACGCCGCCCTTGTAGGGGCCTCGGGCACCGCCGAACTGACAGCGATAGCCCTTGAAGACCCGTTCCTCCCCGTTGTCCAGCAACATGGGCAGGGAGACCTCCAGCGTCCGCTCGGGGTGTTTCAACCGTCTGAAGACGTTCTCTGTCACCTGTGCGTACTCCTGGGCGCGGTCCATCTGTGTACGCATGTTCTCTAGCGTACTGTCGCCGTTGTCAGTCATCTAATTCGGGCGTCTGTCCCCGAGGGTCTTATATGGACGTATTCGGCTGGAGGCTGGGAGCACGTGACACAGTACCCCGTGGACCGGTATCTGACTATCGAGTTCGGGCGGTGAGAGAACATCGACGAACCTCATAGTGGTTGTTGTGAGTATGTACCGCCGTGGAGTCACTCCTCGCCCGTTTCAGGGGCCGAAACAGGGATGATTTCGCGCCGGGCCGAAACGAGTCACAACAACTACTATCAGGGAACGCTCGAATGGTGTAGACGACCCCTGGCGGACGCTTCCGTGGGTGACCAGCGTGTACGCATGGCTCCGTGGTCTAGTTGCTCTGGATGCGGGGTGCGAGCATGTAGGTGACGGCACCCTCTCCTTCGGCGATGTCGAAGTGGAGTTTGACGGGGAACTCCTCGCCCAGTTCCATCGTGACCTCCACGTCGCCGGGAATGGCCTTGTTCATGTTCTTCAGGTATTCGAGCGAGAACAGCGAGGAGGCGGGACCGACGACGAGGTCGATGAGGTCCCCGGTGCCGAGTTCGAGGTGGACGTCGTCGGTGTCGCCCTCGGCGGTGACGTAGAACACCTCGTCGGTCTCGTCGACGCCGAGTTCGATGTGGTCGCTGACCATGTCCGCCGCCGTCACCGCCCGGTCGATGTCCCGGCCCTCGATGACGATAGTCGCGGGCAGGTTGAGGTCCTCCGGCAGGTCCGGCTCCTCGCGGATCGATTCGGGGTCGAGGAGACCGAGGGTGTACTCCAGCCCGTCGATGGAGATGTGGAGCTTTCTCGTCTCCTCGTCGAGTTCCAGGTGGACGAGCTGGTCACTGTCGGCCATCCCCGCGATGTCCTGGAGGCGGACGAGGTCGACGCCGATGAGCCCCTCATCGACCTCGAAGGACTCGAACGCCTCCGCCGAAAGCGAGAGGTCGACCATCCCGACGTTCGCAGGGTCGACCGCCCGGATTTCGAGCCCCTCGTCGTCGAAATGGATTTTGCACTCGTCAACCAGCACACCCACGGAGTCGAGTGTCGCCTGAAGCGTATCCGCGCGCACGATTGCGTTGAACATCTTGCTCCGAGCTACGATTCCATCCCCTAAAAATGCACGTCATTGCGCTCGCAGTGCCGAAACCTCCCGGCAATCACCGCAGGAATCACGGATGCCTCTGTCGCCGGTCCCGCACCGCGAACCATCTCCCGGGGCGACCACTCCCCACGGTGACGGTCCGGGGGCCGGGTTTCGTGTCCGGCTTTCACACAGGAGAAGCTGAGACTGTAGATTTAACACTCCTCGACCGGCAGTGTGGGGTGATGCCATACTGTTCGGACTGCGGTATGCAGGTCGACCCCGAGGACGTTCACTGTTATAACTGTGGACACAGGCTCGATTCCGACCCCTCCAGACCGACCGGCGGACCCGGGGACGCGGGAACATCAGGGGGCGGCTACCAGTACGACGGCGACGACCGGTACGGACGCGGCGGACAGTATGGACCCGACTCCCCGACCCGAGGTGAGGACCGGACCGACGCCGCCCGGGGCGACCCGGGGGGACCCGGCGGCCCGGGCCACGGCACACAGAACGGGCCACCTGGGGCGAAAGCAGGGCGCGGCGCGTCGGCCCGGCGCGTCGAGGACGGAAAGGTCGGCTACTCGCTTCGCTTCCCGTTCACCGACGACTACGGCGCGCTCGTGCTGGGTGGGCTGTGCAATCTGCTCTCTATCCTCGTCGTCCCGCTGTTCACGCTCTGGGGGTACACGTACGACGTTACAGAATTCGCCGGGCGGGGCGAGACGACCCAGCCCGAGTTCGAGGAGTTTCTCGACCTGACGAAGCGCGGCGTCCTGTACTTCCTCGTTGCGATGGTCGTCCCGCTGATCGGGACTGCGCTGGGCGTCGCGCTGTTCGTGCTCGGCGATTCTCTCCAGGTTCAAAGCGCCGTCGCCGTCCTCGGTGCAGGCCTGACGCTCGTGTTGCTGTACATCTACCCGGCGGTTCTGACGCTCTACCCCGTGACTGGCAGTGCGACGGAGGCGCTCTCGCCGGAGCGTATCGTCGACTTCGCGTTCACGAGCACGTACGTCATCTCGTTTCTCGTCTATTTCGTCCTCTCGGTCGTGCTGTATTTCCTCTACTACGCGGCGTTCTTCGTGCTCTTTCTGACGGTCATCGGTATCGTGTTGCTCATCCCGCTCGTACTCGGCTTCACGCCGTACTTCCTCTATTTCACCGGGGCGTTCTGGGGCGCGACCTACTACGAAGCCGAACAGAAGGGGCTGGTCTCCGGGTCCGTCGAGGAGGACCCTCCCTACTACTCCTCCGGGGAGTCCGACCCATACTGACTGACCCGTGAGGAAACGCGACCAGGACAGAGAAAATCGGAACACCGAACTGCAGCGGTTGCAGGTGCGCTACGACTCGCAGCCGACACAGGTCGTCTCGCGGACGGTCAACTCCTCGTCGAGAACGACCCGGAGTTCGTCGGACGCGAGGGGGATTCGCACGCTGATGTGGAGCGGGTCAGTTTCCTCGACGGTCGTGTACTCGTCGTCGACACACCACGGGAGCGTCCAGTAGGGGCGGTTCGAGAGGTCGATGCCGTGGTCGTCGTAGAACGAGGCGACGACGGTCTCGTCGAGCAAGACGAGTCCGACCGGCGAGCAGAGTTCGTGGCGGCACTGTTCGCAGACGTGTTCCGCGCGCACCGAGACGTCGAGACAGCACGGCTCCTCCCGGGTGATCTCCGTCCGCATCTGCCCGCTACACACCGGACAGACGCCGTCGGCGGCCAGACAGTGGAGGTGCCGGACCCGCTCGTCAAACGCGGTCGCAATCTCATCGGTCGTCCGGTCGACGAGTCCGCCCGGCGGGAACGGGTACTCGCCGTGGGCCTTCCCGCAGTCGTCGCAGTCGATTGCGAGCTGTTCGTCGTCGTACACCGCGACCAGCGGCCCGCCACACCGGGTACACGCCCCCGCGACCTCGAAGGGTTCGACGTCTGGCTGGCGCGTGAACGTCCCCGCCCGGATCGCGCGGATGACCTGCCCGCCCGCGAACCGGAGGTCGTACCCCTCGTCGGTCTTGGCGACGTACTGCCCCGTGAGCTGTTTGAGGTGGTAGTTGAACTGTGCACTGTCCCCGAGGTCGACCTCGTCGAACAGGTCCGAGAACCGGACCGGTCGGTCGTCGGCCCGCCAGAGCGTCTCCAGGATGTCGAGACGCGTCTCGCTGGCGAGGACCGAAAGCGCCTCCGCCGGATTCATGTCCTCGTCTGCGTCCTCGGATACGTCCGGATGGGCCTGCTCGCCATCCGGCTCTGTCGTTTGGCTCATATTCGACTAGTCAACCCCCACCCGCAAAAGTCTTCGCTGAACTGGGTTTTAGTAACGTGACTTAGTAGTTGTTGTGACTCTTTTCGACCCGGCGCGAAAGTATCCCTGTTTCGGCGGCTGAAACGGGCGAGGAGTGACTCCACGGCAGTAACTAATCACAACAACCACTAACTGACCATTCTGGGGGCGGATTCCGGCGGCGTCGTGCAGGGGGGTGCCGGGCACATCAGCGGGTGCATCGAAGCCGGATACCTTTAGTATTCGAATCGAGTACAGTTCAGTAACTGATGAGCGAGGATTTCTACGACATACTCGGGGTCTCGCGCGACGCTACCGACGAGGAAATCGAGGAGGCATACCGCGAGGCGGTCCGGCAGTACCATCCGGACGTGAACGACGACCCCGACGCGGAAGAGAAGTTCAAGAAGGCAAAGAAGGCAAAGGAGGTCCTGACCGACGAGGAGAAGCGCAGACAGTACGACCAGCTGGGCCACGACCGGTTCGTCGAGGCGGAGAAACGTGGCGCGACCGGCGGTGCCGGCGGCCGTCGGACGGGCGGCGACCCCTTCGACGGCGGGCCGTTCGGCGACATGCAGGACATCTTCGACCAGTTCTTCGGCGGCCGGTCGCGCAGCCGCCCACAGAAGGGCAAGGACCTCAAGACAGGGCTCACCATCGACATCGAAACGGCGTACCACGGCACCGAGAAGGAAGTCACGGTGACCCGCCCCGAGGAGTGCCCGGACTGCGACGGCCGCGGGCACCCGGCCGACACCCTCTCGAAGCCCTGTCCGGAGTGTGACGGCCGCGGACAGGTGACCTCCGTCAGGCAGACGGCGTTCGGCCGGGTGCAACAGCGCTCGACCTGCCGGCACTGCGGGGGCGAGGGCACCATCTACGGGGAGAACTGTTCGACGTGTCGCGGTGACGGCGTCGTCCGCAACGAGGCGACGCTACAGGTCGAAATCCCGCCGGGTATCCGCGACGGTCAGACGCTCCGGATGGACGGCGAGGGTGCGCCCGGCGAGCAGGGCGCGCCCAACGGAGACCTGCACGTCGAGATTTCCATCCGGGACCACCCCGAGTTCGAACGCGACGGGGACGACCTGAAGAAACGCGAGCCCATCTCGTTCCCCCAGGCGGTGTTCGGCGACACGCTGGAGGTCGAGACCCTCGACGGCGTCGTCGAGTTCGACCTGCCCGAGCGGACACAGAGCGGGGAGACGTTCCGGCTCCAGGGCAAAGGCATGCCGCGACTCCGGCGGCGCGGCCACGGCGACCTCTACGTGCAGGTGGAGGTCGTCACGCCGGAGACGCTCACCGACGAACAGCGCGAGGCGCTCGAACAGTTCGCCGAGGCCGGCGGCGAGGACATCGAGGTCGACCAGGGCTTTTTCGACAAACTCCGGAACAGTTTCTGATGCGACGCGACACGCCGGAACCCGAGACGCTCGGGGACCTCGTCGCTGCCGGCCGGGACCGCGAGGGCGCGGCGATGGACGCGACCGGTCGGGCGGCCCCGTACAGCTACCGGGATTTCTGTACCAACGTCTGGAAGGCGGGCAACCTGCTTGGCCACTACGGGGTCTACGCGGCGGGCGAACTGGCCGTCGTCGTGGGACCGAAATCCGCGAGTGACGAATCGGGGACCGGGTCCGTCGACACCGCCGACCCGTCGTTCGGGACCGTCGACACCGCCGACCCGTCGTTCGGGACCGTCGACGCCGCCGACCCGTTGCTCGCCGTCCTCGGCGGGACCCTGCTCGGCGCAACCGTCGACGTGACGCCCGACAGCCCGGTCGACGCGCCGGCGGTCGTCTACCCCGCGGACGTTCCGGTCGAGACGACGCCCGGCTGTTCGCCCGTCGCCTACGGTGGCCCACCCGACGAGCCGGCAGTCCACCACTTCGAGCGGGAACTCTGGGGCGAAAACCCCGTCGAACCACCCGAACCCGTCGATACCGTGGACGATGCGCTGCGGGCCGACAGCGAGACGTTCAGTCACGAAACGTTGCTGGCCGCCACAGCCGACGTCGTCGACCGCTACGACCTCGACGGGAACGACCGCGTACTGCTCGCGGCCCCCATCACCGAGCCTGGGGCGTTCGTCGCCGGGGTGCTCGCACCGCTGTCGGTGGGTGCGACGACACTCGTTCCGGACCCGGAGTCCGGGGACGGTGCGACATCCGGGGAGAGCGATGGGTCAGCGTCTACCCCACAGGACTACACGCTGGCAGTGAGAGGAAAATCGGAGGAAGAGACCGACGAGCGCGTCGTGTCGGCGGCCTCGGTCACACGTTCGTTGCGCGATACTCGCCGTACTTGACGCCGATTGCGAACACGATTGTCGCGAAAATAGCCATCGACGGAACCACCATCGTCAGGACTGTATCTTCGCTCATCCCCATGTCACTCTGTACCAGCCCGACTGCGCCGAGCGCGATCAGCACCACGACGATGCCCACCGAGACGGGCAGGTTGAATTCGAACTCCATACTCGCGGATAACGACGCGACAGGCAAAAACTCCGGTGGTTGGAACTGACATGCTCACCCCTCGGGTCTCCGGGTCGGCTACCGGGCTGGCCGACCCATCGTGTACAGGAACATCGGGGTCTGCCCGGTAGCACGGGGGGCAAGAAGTCGGTCACGACGTCGTCGAAGAACGTCAGGCCGGTCCCGCCCAGGCGACGGTGTGCGTAGGTGGCGAGGCACAGCCCCCGTGAACCACGCCGTCGGTCGGAGCCTCGACGAGGAACGGCCGTCACGCCGAAGATACCCGTTCGACCATCTTCGCCACGACCTGCCACCCGATGGCTATTTGACCCTCCACCCCGACAGCGAGCAACATGGCCGACACAGTCGAGCAACTCGTCGAGGAGGCGCGGGGCGCACTCGATGCCGCGTACGCACCCTACTCGGAGTACCAGGTCGGTGCGGCGGTTCGCACCGCCGACGGAACGGTGTACACCGGCTGTAACATCGAGAACGCGAACTACTCGAACAGCCTCCACGCCGAGGAGGTCGCCGTCGGGAAGGCAGTGAGCGACGGACACCACGAGTTCGACTCGCTCGCCGTCGCGTCGGCGGCCCGCGACGGGGTGACCCCCTGCGGGATGTGCCGACAGACGCTCGCGGAGTTCTGCGAGGCCGGGTTCGAGGTGTACTGCGACGGGCCCGACGGCGTCGAGACGTACCGGCTTGGCGAGTTGCTCCCCATGACAGACGACACCACCGATACGGGTGGAAGCGAGGACCCGCGCGAGGACGAACAGTACCACCTGGAAGTGAGCACCGGCGACGTGGCCGATGCGGTGTTGCTGCCGGGCAACCCCGAGCGCGTCGAGAAGGTCACGAGCACCTGGGACGACCACGAGGTCGTCGCACACCACCGCGAGTACAGGACGGCCACGGGAACCTACGAGGGCGCGCCGATTTCGGTCACCTCGACGGGCATCGGTGCACCCTCGGCGGCGATTGCCGTCGAGGAACTCGCCCGCGCCGGGGCCGATACGTTCATCAGAGTCGGCTCCTGTGGGGCGATTCAGCCCGAAACCGACGTCGGTGACCTGGTCATCACGAGCGGCGCGGTCAGACAGGAGGGGACGAGCAAGGAGTACGTCCGCGAGACGTACCCGGCGGTCGCCGACCACGCCGTCGTGGCCGCACTCGCCGCCGCGGCCGACGAACTGGGCTATGACTACCACGTCGGTCTCACGGCGAGCACCGACAGCTTCTACGCCGGACAGAGCCGCGAGGGCTTCAGGGGCTTTCTCGCCCGCGACAGCGAGGAACGCATCGAGGAACTCCGCCGGGCCGGCGTGCTCAACTTCGAGATGGAAGCGAGCGCCATCCTCACGCTGGCGCAAATCTACGGCCTCCGCGCGGGTGCCGTCTGTACGGTGTACGCCGACCGAACCACAGGTGAGTTCGAGGTGACCGGCGAACTGCGCGCCGCGCGAACGGCGAGCAAGGCCGTCGAAATTCTCGGCCGGATGGACGAGCGCGTCGAACAGGAAGGAGCCAGCGAGTGGCACGCGCTGCTCGGCCTGTGATGGGGCAGTCGCTAGTCGTCGGCCGTTGACGGGTCGGGGGCGAGCCTCTCCCCACGCGGCCAGTACCTGGCAGGTATCAGGCGCGAGGAGTGAGCACCGATGTCCGGGACGCTTCCGGGCGAGTGATGGAGCGATGACCTACATGTCCGGCCAGGCGGCGAGCGCCTCCCGGTAGCCGGCGACGCTCGCGATCCAGCGCGCGGCGATAATTTTCTTGAGCATTCGCGCCGGGAAGCCGCCGAACGTCCCGACGAACGGGACGAGCGAGACGTCGTGGGCGACGGCGGATTCGCCGACCGAGATGACCGTCCCCTTGTCCTTGTACGTCCACTCCTTGAGTGGCTGGTCGCGGATTGCCCTGGCGATGTTCACTCCCACGACGGCGGCGGCCTGCCAGGCGGCCTGTGCGCTCGGCGGTGCGGGGTCGCTGTTTTGCTCGATGAGGGCGGCGTCCCCGATGGCGAACACGCGCTCGTCGGAGGTCTGGAAAGTGTGGCCGGCGTTGAGTCGGTAGTTGCGCTCGTCTTTCTCGATGTCGGCGTCCCGGACGGCCTCCCGTCCGGCGATTCCCCCGGTCCACACGAGGACGTCGTATGGGAGTTCGTCGTCCTCGCCGATGTGGACGACATCCTCGTCGACTTCGCTGACGAACTCGCCGGTCAGGACCTGCACGTCGCGGGCTTCGAGTCGCTTTCGCAGCGCGGCCTGGACGCTGTCGTCGTTCCCGGGGAAGATTTCGTCGAGTCCCTCCACGAGGGAGACGTCGAACGGCGCGTTGTGGTCGTCGCGGAACTCGGCGACCTCGCCGGCGGTCTGGATGCCCGAGAGGCCGGCACCGCCGACGACGATCTGCGCAGGGTCGGACTGGGTCGCCTCGTTCGCCGCCGCCACGAGGTCCTCGTGGATGCCGAGCGCATCGTCGAGTCCCTTGAGGGTATGGGCGTGGGTTTCGAGCCCCTCGATGCCGAAGAAGGCAGTACGCGACCCGATGCCGACGAGCAGATAGTCGTAATCGACCTCCCCGTCGTCGAGGATGACCGTCCGCTCGTCGACGTCGATGCCCACGACGCGACCCTGTATGAACTGCGTCCGGGGGGACTTGATGTCCTCGACCGGGAACGTGATCTTCTCCGCGACGTCCGGATCGCTGATACAGCGGTGTGACTCGTGCAAGACGAGGTGATAGTCGGTATCGGAGACCCAGACGACATCCGCCTCGCCGTCCAGTTCGTCTTCGAGACTCCGGACGGCACCGGCACCGGCGTATCCTGAACCGAGAACGACGACCTGCTCCGTCATATCGGGGGTTCGGGAGGGCGCGGATACAAAGGCTTTGCATCGGACCCGCATCGGTAGCCGTTACCACGAATCAGCGTCCGAGACGCGCGAAATCGCCTGTCCGGGAAACGACGGAATCGGTCGACACTCCCGCGGAAAACGGGGATTTGCCGAACGGGTCCGTCGTGGCCTCTCCAGGGGCACAGCTACTGGCCGTGGATGCAGGGATGGGAGGAGAAAAAAGGAGAAGACAGCCGCGACAGGATACGCCGTCTCACAACAACCATTATCAGTGGTCGGGGTCCTCGACGGGGGCTCGCATCTCGTCGATGGTCAACACGAGCACGTTGTCGGTGGCGTCCTTGCCTTCGATGGTCCCGACGATGCGGAGTTTCGAGAGGGGGGTCGGGCCGACGGTGACGGCATCGCCCTCCGCGAGGTCGGAGAGCGACCCGCGCAAGGTCACCTTGGCGCGACACTCGCTGGGGTGGTGCACGCTGGTCAGATCGATCTGTTCGACGTTGGCCTCTTCGACGCGGGTTCCCTCGTGGTACAGCGGCACGTCGGCGGGCTGGTCCATCTGCTCTATCTGGAGCGCGTCGTAGGCCGTGGCAGTCGGTTTGTATCCCCCCTTCGGGCCCGGCACGCCCTCCACGAGCTGGAGGGCCTTGAGGCTCTGCATCTGGTTGCGGATCGTTCCCGGGTTCCGGTCGACCCGCTCGGCGATGTCCTCGCCTTTGACCGCCCGCTCGGATTCTCCGTAGAGGTTGACGAGCTCCTGGAGAATCGTCTTCTGACTGGGGGTCAGTTCGATTGATGACATACCCTGGAATTCAACTCGTATTTCCTTAAACCCGACGGTGAACCGCCTCGAAGCGTGCGTTCGGGTCGGTGAGCCGTGTCGTCGGATTCGGGTCAGTGAACCGTCCCGGAGCGTGCGGGCGGGCGAATAGTTTTTCCCCCTTCCGGGTGAGGCGGTGATATGGACACGACAGTCGAGATCGTCGGCGTCCCGATGGACCTCGGGGCCGACAGGCGCGGCGTCGACATGGGGCCGTCGGCGATCCGATACGGGGGGTTGAGTGACGAACTCGAAAAGATCGAACAGCCCACCGTCGACAGCGGCGACCTGACGGTGCCCAGAGCCGAGGAGCGCGACCCCGATGCGAGCGGGCAGATGGGCGGCACGGCGAAGTACCTCGACGAGACACAGACCGTCTGCGAGCGCCTCGCCGACCGCGTCGCCGGCATTCACGACGCCGGCCGGTTCCCGCTGGTGCTCGGGGGCGACCACGCCATCGCTATCGGCACCGCGAAGGGGACGGCTCCCCGAGGGTCGACCGGTATCATCTGGTTCGACGCCCACGCCGACCTCAACACCCCACAGACGACCCCCAGCGGGAACATCCACGGCATGCCGCTGGGTGCTATCCTCGGGAGAGGCGTCTTCGACGGCGTCGAGTGGGCACACTGCCCGACTGTCGACGAATCGAACGTCGCGCTGGTCGGTCTCCGGAGCCTCGACAAGCCCGAAAAGGAGTTCCTCCACGAGCGCGACCTCCACGCCTACACGATGTCCGACGTCGACAGGCGCGGTATCACGACGGTCGTCAGCGAGGCGCTGGAGCGGACCGCCGGCGACGTCGACCAGTTATACGTGAGCTTCGACATGGACCTGCTGGACCCGGACGAGGCACCGGGCGTCGGCACCCCCGTCCGCGGCGGTATCACCTACCGGGAGGCCCACGCCGCGATGGAACTGGTCTACGGCGAGGCCGCCGACAAGCTCACTGCGCTGGATGTCGTCGAGGTGAACCCCATCCTCGACAGGGTGAACCGGACCGCCGAACTCGCCTGCGAACTCACCGCGAGCGCGTTCGGAAAACGGATTCTGTAGGCGGTTCGCTACGCCCGCCGTTCGACGTTCTGGCGGCTACACCGCCAGAGCCCGAGCGGCTGGCTACGCGAGTCGCTCGACGTTCTCGATGACAGCGTCGGCGTACTCGGACGTGGAGACTTTCTCTGCGTCCTCGCGGTCGCGGGCGAGGTCGTAGGTGACGGTTCCAGCGGAGATGGTCTCCTCGACGGCGTCGCGCACGAGGCCGGCGGCGTCCTTCCAGCCGATGTAGTCAAACAGCAGTCGGCCCGAGAGGATCATCGCGGTCGGGTTCGCCTTGTTCTTGCCGGCGTGGCGCGGTGCGCTCCCGTGGACCGGTTCGGCGAGACAGCGTGCGTCACCGAAGTTCGCGCCGGGAGCGATGCCGAGGCCGCCGATCTGTGCCCCCGCGGCGTCCGAGAGGTAGTCGCCGTTGAGGTTTGGCATGGCGAGTACCTCGTAGTCCTCGGTCTTGAGCTGCATCCATTGCAACATCGCGTCAGCGATTCGCTCGTCAACCATGACGGCGTCCTCGGGGATGTCGACTTCGTCCTGGTCCTCCCAGAGGGAGTTGGGTGCGGCGAAGACTTCCTCGTCGGAGTACGCCTCTTTTGCGACTTCCATGCCCCACTCGGAGAACTGCCCCTCGGTGAACTTCATGATGTTGCCCTTGTGGACGAGCGTGACCTTGTCGCGGTCGTGTTCGAGGGCGTAGTCGATGGCCTTCCGGACGAGTCGCTTGGTGCCCTTCTCGGTGATGGGCTTGATGCCGATGCCGACGGGCCCCTCGTGGATGGTGTCGTCGAACCCCATCTCCTCCTCGACGAACTCGCGGACCTGCTCGACCTCTTCGGTGCCTTCCTCCCACTCGATGCCGGCGTAGACGTCCTCGGTGTTCTCCCGGAACGTCACCATGTTCATCTCCTCGGGCGCTTTCATCGGTGACGGGACGCCCTCCAGGTAGTAGGTCGGCCGGACGTTCGCATACAGGTCGAGCGTCTGTCGCAATGCGACGTTCAGCGAGCGGTAGCCCGCCCCGACCGGCGTCGTCAGCGGTCCCTTGATGGCGACGCGGAACTCGCGCATGGCGTTGACCGTGTCGTCGGGCAGGTTCTCGTCGTACTTCTCGCGCCCGCTCTCGCCGGCGTAGACCCGCATCCAGGCGATGTCCCGGCCTGTCGCTTCCGCGGTGGCTGTCAGGACCCGTTGAGCGGCCGGCCCGACGTCGTTCCCGATACCGTCGCCGTGCAAAATCGGGATGATCGGCGTCTCGGGAACGTCGAACTCGTCTGTGTCCTCGTCGATCACCTCTACTGGCTTACCGTCCGCTGGTACCTCGATTTTGTCGAACTCCATATACCTGCACCTTTCAACCCCGCTGTAAAGTAATGCCCGTTTTCGGGGCGAGAGACGGCAGGCGGTTTTCTCCCACTGACTGCCCGCATTCGCCCGGTTCAACCCGTCTCCCCCTCTTCCAGGGGGTTCGTAACTGTTCCTGAATTCCGAATTTTTAAGCAGTAGTGAACAATAATTAGCGACAACACGATGCCACGGTCGTACGCAATCGGCGAGTTCGCAGAGGAACTCGGTGTCCACCCCGAAACCGTCAAACGGTGGTGTCGAAACGGCGATCTCGACTACACCCGCACACCCGGCGGCGACCGACGCATCCCACACCGAGAACTTCTCCGCCTCGCTGGTGACGCTCGACCCCGCGACCACGTCGCTCTCTACGCTCGCGTCTCCAGTCACGGCCAGAAAGACAACGGCGACCTCGAACGGCAACTTGATCGCCTCCGTGATTACGCCCACGGCAACGGTTGGACGGTCGAAACCACCTACACCGATGTCGGCAGCGGACTCAACGAAGACCGCCGCGAACTCAACCAACTCCTCGACGACGTACAAGACAGCGATTACGGCCGCGTCCTCGTCACCTACGAGGACAGACTTACCCGCTTCGGTTTCTCCTTTCTCGAACGCCTCCTCGACCACCACGGCGTCACCATCACCGTCATCGAAGATGAGACAGACAAAACCGCACAGGAAGAACTCGTCGATGACCTCATCAAGCTTGTCGCCAGCTTCTCCGGCAAACTCTACGGAATGCGCTCCAAGAAGAAACAACAGGTCGTCAACGCCGTCGAATCTGAGGTGACCGTCGATGAGTGACCACCTCTCGCTCCCTCTCCGACTGCCGGACACACACCACGATGCATACGGACGGTTGGACGAGTTCGTCCAACACGTCGCCACCCGCGTTCTCCACAACCGCTGGACACCGGAACATCTCAACGGAATCTCCGCCTCCAACCATCAGGCATGGAAGTCCTTCGACGAACACCACCCATTCGAAGAAATCGACGACCAAGCCTTGTACCATTCCATTCACGACGAGGAGCCGTCGGAGAACTTCGAACTGTACGTTCCGTCACGCATCCGCCGATGCATCCTGCAAAAAGTCGGTGAAACGCTGGGGAGCCACGCCGACCGCCGCCGCGCTTTCCAGGCCATCCAGCACGTCCTTCCCACACACAAGATCAACCGAATCCACCGACGGCATATCAAAGAAAAACTGTGGGACGACGGCGAGTACCTCTCCAGCGGGTATGTCGATGTTCTCATCGACCAACTCAACAGCTACTACGACCGCCACGGCAGATACCCCGACTCGTACTTCGAGCTGCAAGACCCACCCGAATACAGCAACGGCGCGTTGCCGTACTCGGCGGACGACGGCCCTTCAAGTGGTCAGGCCGTCAAGTATCACTACGACGAAGACGAGCAGTCGGTGACGGTGAATGTGAAGACGCCCGACACCGTGACTCCCGAGAGCCGCGGGGAGTGGTCGTGGCACGAACACGAACTCACCGGGTATGACGCTTTCCAGACGCTCATCCTGCACGGATCTCTGTCAGCACCGGAGTTCCAATCCACGCAGCGGAAGAACGGCGACTGGATCTACGAACTCTCATTTCCCGTCGATGTGGACGTCATCAACGCTGATGGTGATGCAGAGCGCGTATTGGCGCTTGACGCCGGGATGAGGAAGGATATGACAGCGGTCGTCGTTGACGAAACTGGCAAACAAGTGTCGCGGCCGCATTTCATCCGGTTCACTGACCGTGATGGGATGGGTCGGTTGCATCGAGAGCGGCAGCGGTTGAACAACCGGTTGGCGGGACTCCGTCGGAGCGGTCGGGATTACTCAGAGGAGTTCAAAACGATACAGGCGGAGTACGAGCGGGTGAACAACAAGATCCAGCACAAGCGCGAGCAGTTGGTTCACGATGTGGCAAATCAGGTCGCCGCGCTCGCGTTGGTGTACGACGTGGACGCCGTAGTTCACGAGGACTTGCGGTCGCTCTCACCGCCGCGTGGCGAGGGCGAGTTGTCGTGGAAGCTATCAAGTTGGGCACGGCACGAGATCGTCGAGAAAATCGAATACCGATGCGAGTACGTTGGCGTGGAGGTGGAGCGGGTGTATCCGCACGGGACGAGCCGGTCGTGCCCACGGTGTGGGTCGACTGGACATACCTGCAAGTCACCCGATCACTCAGAGGAAGTGTGGTGGGGCGGGCACTTCCGGTGTGACAACGCTCGCTGCAAGTTCGAGGGTGATCGAGACTACGTCGCGGCGGTGAACGTGGCCCGCGTGTTCTTCGGCGGGACGGATGAGTTGGAAAGCGGTTTCACATCCTCCTATACGGGGGATTCGGAAACCGTGCCAGCCCGCCGTTCCGTTGGCACGCGGCTCGCGTTCGGGCGTGGCGTTGTTGCCTACAGGCCCGGACAGGCAAGGGCGACCGCTGGTGGTGGGTCGGCTGTGATAGCGCCCGCCGTCGCCCTGTCTGAGTCGAATATGGATGGTAGTGATGGGTGTGGCCCAGCCACCCGTCAGTACACCCAATTCCAGCGGGTCACTGCTGAACACTGCTGAAAATAGGAACGGTCACCACCGAGAAAGGACCGAAACATCGACTCCCTCCGGTAGCGCGAGTACCGGGACCGTTACAGTCGGCGGTCGAGGTAGTCGCCGAGCAGTTCGAACTTCCGTATCTTCTGGTCGATGTCGGTCGATCCGTGTCCTTCCTCGCCGAGTTCGGTGTACTCGAAGTCCTCGCCTTCCTCCCAGCCGCGTTCGAGAAGCGCGTCGCGGAAGATGCGGGCCTGTTCGATGGGACAGCGCGGGTCGTTGACGCCGTGAATCATGTAGATGGGCTCTTCCATCTCGTCGACGTGTTCGATGGGGCTGCGGTCACGCCAGAGGTCGTAGTTCTCCTCGGGGTCGCCCATCTGCTGGCGGAGGACGTGTTTGAAGTGGGCCATGTCCTCCTCGTAGAGCCGGTGGAGGTCGGTGATGCCGACCGAGGCGATGCCGGTCGTCCAGAGGCCGCGATAGCCGGTGAGTTGCGAGTACACGGAGTACCCCCCATAGGAGCCGCCGTAGACGGCCACGCGGTCCTCGTCGATCCAGTCCCGAGCCATCAGCCAGCGACCGCCCGCCGCGACGTCGGCCTGTTCCATGCCGCCCCAGTCGCCGAGGATGGCCTGCTTGAACTCGCGACCGCGTCCCGTCGACCCGCGGTAGTTCGGCTGGAAGACCGCGTAGCCACGCGTCGTTGCAAACTGCACCATGATACTGAACGATTTCGAGGAACGGGCGTGCGGGCCGCCGTGGACGGCGACGACGGCCGGAACGTCCGTCGCGTCGTCGGGCTGTGCGGGGCCGTCGCGGGGGTCGTACAGGAGCGCGCCGATTTCGAGGCCACCGGGAGACTCCGTCTCCCGAGCAGACGGGCGACGCCCGTCGACATCCTCGCTCTCGTAGGTGACGTACTCGGCGTCGACGAACGTGTCCGGGTCGACGTCGTCGTAGACGGCGTCGATGAGGATTTCGTACTCGTCGGTGTCGAGGTCGTACTCGTAGAGTTCCTGGCGCTCGTCGGGCCGCGAGTGTGCGAACACGACAGTCGAGTCGTCGACGAACGTACTGCCCCGTCCGGATGGGAACGACGCGACGCCGTCCGGCACGTCGAGTTCGCGACTCTCGTCCGTCTGGAGGTCGTAGACGACCGGCACGCTGGCTCCCTCGCGGATGCGGGAGACGACGACGTACCGGCCGTCGGGCGAGACTGCCGCCGGTGCTTCTTCGGCCTCGTGGGGACCGAGCCACTCGACCTCGTCGGATTCGAGGTCGTAGATGCCGGCCCGGCCCAGGTCGTCGGCGTTGTCGGTGACGAGCAGGCGGTCCCCGTCCGGGAACCAGGCGACAGCCATCGACTCGGAGCCGTCCACGCCGATGTCGAGCCGGCGTTTGTCGCTGCCGTCGGCCGCCATCACGTACACGTCGCGGTTTTCGAGCGTCTCGGATTCGTTCGTGGCGTAGGCGATCCGTTCGTCGTCGGGGTCGAACAGCCCCAGCCAGACGGGCTGGCGGTACTCGGTGAGCTGGATGCGCTCCTCGGTCTCGGTGTCGTACCGGTAGAGGTTCAGCTGTTCGCCCTCGTCGCTCGCGAAAATCAGGTACCGGCCATCGCGGGAGGTGTCCATCACGATACCCTGTCCGTCGACCTCGACGACGGTCTCTGTCCCGCCGTCCCGGTTCCAGGCGGCGATGTCGTTCTGTTCGTCGCCCGCCTCGTCGCGGTGGAAGTAGACTCGCTCGCCGTCCTGGCTCCAGAGGACGTGCCAGCGGGCGCTCCGGGGAACGTCGCCGTCCGTGACTCGCTCGTACTCGCCGGTTTCCCGGTCCAACAGGTACAGGTCGTTGCGGCCGTGTTCGTCGTAGTAGAACGCGATTTCGCTCCCGTCCGGCGACACGACTGGATGGTAGAACTCCGGGAGGCTCGCGAGTTTCTCCGGATCGACTGCTGGTTCGGTCTCCGTCGACATGGGCGTCGATTCAACGTTCCGGGGCAAATGCGTTTGGAATTCCCGTCGCACAGGTCCCAACGGCGGCGTGCGAACTGTCCGAAGCGGCGGCGTCGAATCCGGAAAGTTAAGCGGCAGGCTGACGACAACCGAGTATGCGCGTAGTCGTCCACGGCGGAGCAGGTGGCGAGCCGGACGAACCCGAACCTCGACAGGCGACGCTGGACCGTGCTGTGGCGGTCGGCGTCGACGCAACGACCCCGATGTCGGCAGCAGTCGGGGCCGTTCGCGTGCTCGAATCGGGACCGCGGTTCAACGCCGGCGTCGGCAGTGCAGTCCAGAGCGACGGGACAATCCGGACCGACGCCGGCGTGATGACTGGCGACGGACGGACGGGGGCGGCCTGCTCGATGCCCGGCGTCGAACACGCCATCGAGGTCGCACGTATCGTCGCGACGGAGACGCCCCACGTTCTCGTCGTCGGGGACCGGGCGGTCGCGCTCGCCGACGCGTACGACGTTGCGACAGACTGTGATCTCTGGACCGAGGGGACCCGCGACCGCTGGGATGAACTCGACCCGGCCGGTCCGGGGGTCCGCGACCAGCTAGAGTGGCTCCGCGAGCGCTTCGGCGGAACCGATACGGTCGGCGCGGTCGCGACCGACGGCGATGGGGTCGCCGCCGCGACTTCGACGGGGGGTCGGTGGTGTGCACTCGCCGGCAGGGTCGGCGACGTTCCACAGGTCGGAGCCGGCTTCTATGCAACGGCCAACGCCGCCGTGAGTACGACCGGTGGGGGCGAAGCCATCGCCAGGTTCGGCCTCGCGCGTCACGTGGCCGACGCAATCGAATCCGGCGAGGCCCCGACCGAGGCAACACGGCGACTCATCGAGGAGTTCGACTCGGAGACGAGCGCCAGCGCGGGCGTCATCGCGGTCGACAGCGACGGCCGGACCGGTTCGGCGTTCAACTCCAGTGGCATGCAGACGGCGACCGGGCAGGGAACGGGCGATACCGATGGCTGAGGACCCCAAGAGCCGGGGGCCGGGCGATCAGGCCGCCACTCCGGAGCGAACGGAATCGAGCGGTCTCCCGGCCTTGTTCCCGCAGTTCGGCATTGCCGTCTGTTTTTTCGCGGCGGTGCTGGGCGGGATGGCGACGTTCGACCGGGCTGTTGCGCTCGGACTCGGGTTCGACGACCCCCACCAGGTGGGCAACGTCGGCGTGTTCGCCGCCGTCGTCCTCGGGGCGACGGTCGTCATGGTGGCAACGTTCCGCTACGACAGGGGCATGGAGTTCATTCGACTGCTCATGGTCGCGGTGTTCGGCTGGCTCGTTGCCCTCGCCGTCGTACTGGCGACGGACGTCGGGACCGTGGTGACCGATAACCCGGTCCTGGAGGGGTTTCCCGCCAGCCCGTTTCCCGCCGTCGTGATGGTGCTCACGGCGGCGCTCCTGTGGCTCTATCCCGAGTGGTACGTCCTGAACGTCGTCGGCATCGTCAGCGGTGCCGCCGGAATCGCGATTCTGGGTATCAGTTTCGGCCCGTTTCCCATCGTCGTCCTCCTGGTTGCCTGGGCGGCATACGACGCCTACGCCGTGTACTGGTCGGGACACATGAAGGAACTGGCCGGGGGCGCGACCTCCCTGAAGGTTCCGGTCGTGTTCGTCTTCCCCGAGGACCCGGGGTTCTCGATACGGGAAGACGGCCTCACCGTGGTGGAGGGCGGGACCGACGGCGAGGAGAACGCCGACAGTAGCCCGTTCCAGGGGGCGATACTCGGCCTCGGTGACGCGTTGATTCCCGGGATGCTCGCGGTCAGCGCGGCGGAGTTTCTCGACGCGCCGGTGCTCGTCTCGGCGCTCAACGCCAACGCTCCGGCGCTGGGAACCGTCGGCGGTGCCGTGGTCGGCATCCTCGTCCTCAACTACATCGTCCACCACTACGAGGGCGTCCACGCCGGCCTCCCGCCACTGGTTACCTGTGTGCTCGCAGGGTATCTCCTCGGCGCTGTCGCCGGCGGCGTCCCGGTACAGGTCGCACTCGGCCTCTGAACCGCCGGTTCCGGCGGGCAACCGGCGTCGGGATTGTCCAGTGCAAAACAGCAGTCTCGAACGGTACGCCTATGCCATCGAGCGACAAAAGACGGAACATGAGCACCGACGTGGACCTGGGAAGCGAACCCTACGAGAAGAACCGCGAGGCAGGCGAGATACTCCAGACGGTCCGTGCGGAGGCGGTCGACCGCATCGAGGTGGGGGAGAGTCACCTCGAACTCGCGGAGTACGTCGAGGACCACATTAGGGAACTCGGCGGCGAACCTGCCTTCCCGGTGAACGTCTGTATCGACGAGGAAGCCGCTCACGGGACGCCCAGCATCGACGACGACGCGACCTTCGGCGAGGAGATGATAAACATCGACATCGGCGTCCACGTCGACGGCTGGCTCGCCGACTCTGCGATCACTGTCGACCTCTCGGGCAACGACGAACTCGTCGAGGCGTCCACAGAGGCGCTGGAGGCCGCCATCGAGATGGTCGAACCCGGCATCGACACCGGGGTCCTGGGTGACGTCATCGGACGGACAATCGAGGGCTACGGCTACAAGCCGATTGTGAATCTGACCGGTCACGGGCTCGGCCACTGGGAACAACACACCACGCCCAACATTCCCAACAAGAAGGTCCCGCAGGGTGTCGAACTGGAGGTCGGCGACGTCGTCGCAATCGAGCCCTTCGCCACCGACGGCCGCGGGAAAGTCACTGAAGGAAACGATGAGGAAATCTTCGCGCTCGAACGCGAGGCCTCCGTGCGCAACCGCGAGGCCCGCCAGGCGCTCGAACATATCACCGAACAGTTCCGGACGCTTCCGTTCGCTACCAGGTGGCTCGACGTGTCCCGCGCCGGGATGACGCTCCGACGACTCAAACAGCGCGACATCGTCCACGGCTACCCCGTTCTCAAAGAGGAGGCGGGAAGCCTCGTCAGTCAGAAAGAACACACCGTCATCGTGACCGAGGACGGCTGCGAAGTGACGACCCGGTGAGTGATAGTGGTTACTGTGATTGTTTTCGTGACCAGGACACGCACACCCCTATTTCGCCGTCTCATAGTGGTTGTTGTGACTCGTTTCGGCCCGGCCGAAATTATCCCTGTTTCGGCGGCTGAAACGGGCGAGGAGTGACTCCACGGCAGTAACTAATCACAACAACCACTATCACACACCTGGACTATGACAGCACGGCGGTAAAGAGTCACAATAACCACTACGAGGGAAATCCGTAGCTGAGTCGCACGCTAGACGTTGTTCATTCGGAGTGCCGTGGTCGTTCCACAGACCTGGCACTCGGTCACACGATACGGCTCGCACGACCGCACTGCTCACAGTCCTCTGTCATCTCCGTTATCGACTCGTTTTTGGCTGCCATTCTACTATCTACGAGGATGGATAACAGCATAAAAAAGGACGACCGTTGACTCCGTTTTGACCGTTTTATCGCACGATTGCGTCCGATTCTGGCCGATAACACCTCGAAATATCTTTATACTGTTCATCAAGGGATTTGAGAGCACATCTCCACCTCTCGACAATAAACGGCCGATAGCTTTATTAACCAGAATGCCAGCGTAGCGCGAGACGGTGGCCGGTATTGTGTCTCGTTGATTGCCTTGCTCGTGGGAGCGAAAGTCCGTTGGGCGACACAAGTTTCGGCCGCCGGAGGGGCAAATCGCTGGGGCCACTGGTAGTTGATATGCGTAGTGCTTTTATCGGACCCGGGGCGATATAGGATAGATGCTTCGGCGGGTCACTGTAGGACTGGCAGTCGCGGTGTTTCTGGCGGCGGCTATCGGTCTCGTTGTTGTCGGACCAGACGGGGGGGACGAGGGTAGCAGGACACAGTTTGCCCCGGCCCAGACCGACGAGTTCGACAACACGGTCTTCAGGATCCAGGTCCGCGAGGATGGGGACGTCCGCTGGACAATCGAACACGAACGGATTCTCGACGACGACGAGGAGGAATCCCAGTTTCGCGAGTTCGCGGAAACCTTCCGGAACGAGGAGACCGAGGCCTTCCGGAACTTCAGGACCCGCGCCGGGAGATTGATCGAGCAGGGGTCGGATGCGACTGGACGGGAGATGGCGGCGACGGAGTTCGAGCGCGACGCATACGTCGATCCACTCAATCAGGCAAGCGGGATCATCGAGATGTCGTTCCGCTGGGAAAACTTCTCCCAGGTCGACGGCGAACGGGTCTTCATCGGCGACGTCTTCGACGGGGGATGGGGTATCGTCGAGAACCAGCGGCTGACGATCCAGACCAGGGAACAACTCGTGTTTCAGACGGTGGAACCAGAACCCGATTCGATGACTGTCACGGGTGATCTGGCGGCCAGCGAATCCGTCTCGTGGTTCGGCGAGCGGCAGTTCACGGACGAACGACCACGCGTCGTCATGGTCCCGCCGGAGGAACTCCTCGACAGTAACGGAACAGCCTCGCCGACGCCGGGGGACAGCGGCCCCGCCGACGACAGCCCTGGGGACGACGCTGATGACGACGGGACTAGCGAGCAGACGGAGGGGTCGGACATGGAGCGGATGGTTCTCGTGGTCGGGGTTCTGGTCCTTCTCGGCCTCGGCGGCGGTGCAGCCTGGTATTCCGGGGCGCTTTCCCGTTCAGGCGGTGACGGGACGGCTGCTGAATCCCCACGTTCGGGAGGAGGGGCAGGCTCCGAAGTCGAATCCACCCCGGAGACAGCGGTACCGGAGGCGGAACTCCTGTCGGATGAGGACCGGGTCATACAACTCCTCGAAGCCAATGGCGGCCGAATGAAGCAGGTCAACATCGTCGAGGAGACCGACTGGTCGAAATCCAAGGTCAGTATGCTCCTCTCAGAGATGGAGGACGACGGCCAGATCAGCAAGCTTCGAGTCGGCCGCGAAAACATCATCAGTCTCGCCGGCGAGGAACCCGAAGCTGCCGGTTCGCCGTTCGAGGAAGAGTGATATCGACTCCCGCCCCGGGTGCGAAACATAATTGTTATACCGGCTGCCTTGCCTACCCCAATACGCCTGCGCTCCGATAGTGTAGTCCGGCCAATCATATTGCCCTCTCGAGGCAATGACCGGGGTTCAAATCCCCGTCGGAGCATCGCAGCGAACGAGTTTTTGAGTGAGCGAGAAGCGCACAAGGGGATTTGAGCAGGGA
>PXQO01000046.1:34377-35880 GCA_003021285.1 Halobacteriales archaeon QH_2_65_14
GACCGTCTTCACGGGTTCGAATCCCCGTCGGAGCACTCTTTTCCCTCCGCTGTCCTGTGATTTTTGTCTGCGAACTGATGGTGATTTCACCAATGTTCGAGACCACTAAAGATAGAAGGATCGACCGAACCGACCGCCGTGTTGCGATTCGTTCTAGTGCGCGACCAAGTAGACTCGAAGGATTCTGTCGGGACAGTGCCAGCCACAAAGGTGGTGGAGACTGATGGTCGACCTCAACGACTATCCTATCGTCACCGAACCGTCGGAGTCGTACCTAAACAAGCGACAACTCGTGGACTACAGAGCGGAGCGTGAAGACTGTCTCGAGTGGCTCCTGACCTTCGGAAAGAATCCAGAGAGAGCAGAGGGGTACGCAGAAGGAACAGTCAAACCACGTTGTTACCGGATGGATCGGTTCTACAGATTCGTCTGGGATCTCGAAGGTGGGTATACGGTGAACGTCACGCACGATCATGCCGACGAGTGGCTGGAACACCTCGCCCAACGGGACGTCAGTAACACCCACAAGAACAACTGCTTGAAGTCGCTGCAGATGTTGTTCAAGTGGCGACACCACCAGCGTGGGCTTTCTGAGTGGGAGCCCTCGTTCCGCTTCTCTAAGGAGAAGAGCTCGCAGCCTAGGGATTACCTGACGATGGAGGAGCGTAGTGCAATTCGTGATGCTGCACTCGAGTACGGCTCTGTTCCGAGCTACCACAATCAAAGTCCGGCAGAACGTGAGCGCTGGAAACGGTACCTCGCACAGCGCTTCGAGAAGCCGAAGTCGGAGGTCACACCTGCAGACTGGGATCGGGCCAATGGCTGGAAGATTCCGTCACTGGTCTGGGTGTGTCTGGACGCTGGAATACGTCCAACAGAGGTCGAACGGGCTGTGACATCGTGGGCAGATACCGAGAACTGTGTGCTACGGATTCCGAAAGAGGACAGTGCGAAGAATGTCGACAACTGGGTAGTCGGGTTGCGTGAGCGGACAGCGACGTTTCTGGAACGGTGGATCAAGGAGCGAGAAACGTATCCCGAGTACGACGATACGGAGACGCTCTGGCTAACTCGTCAGGGGAATCCGTACACGACACACTCACTACGCTATCTACTCCACCGCTTGTGCGATATTGCAGACATCGACAGAGATGACCGACAGATGAGCTGGTACGCAGTTCGACACTCAGTAGGGACGTACATGACACGTGAAGAGGACCTCGCTGCCGCTCAAGCACAGTTACGACACAAGTCCCCAGAGACGACGATGAAGTACGATCAGACGCCAGTGGAGGACAGACAGGACGCGCTAGACCGAATGGGGTAATCCACAATCGGACCTCTTCAGATCTCATTTTGTATTTTCACTGTATTGTTAACAAACAGTTTCTGTTGCAGGTGGAAGGGCTGTGTTTAATCACCTGAAGGGAGTGGAATCTCCTGTTCTGCGGCTTTCTTGATGTTGTAGACAGCACACATCAGCGCCAGTTCACGAAATTCTCG
>PXQO01000047.1 GCA_003021285.1 Halobacteriales archaeon QH_2_65_14
AGCGTGACCCTTCTCGATGGCTCCCGATTCGAGTGCGCCGATGTACGCGCCGGCGTCCTGCTCCAGGCGCGCGAGCAGGTCGGGGACGTACTTCGCCCTGGCCACCGTCAGGTCGTCTATCTCGCGCTTTTCCGGGTGGTACTGGCCCATCGCCGTAACGTGGGTTCCCGGTTCCAGCAGGTCACCATCGAAGACTGGTTCGCTCGCGTTCGTGGCAGTGATGACCACGTCCGCACCCGAGATGGCCGCGTCGCTGGTCGGGACCGGTTCGACAGCCGGCGCTAGCTGGTCGTTCATTTCCGCTGCGAAGGACTCCCTGTGCTCTTTCGTCGGGGAGAACACCGACACGTGGGCGAGGTCGCGGACGGTCGCCGTGGCGAGGAGCTGTCCCCGGGCCTGCGTGCCACTGCCGACGAGTCCCACCCGAGTGGCGTCCTCGCGGGCGAGTGCGTCGACGGCCACGGCCCCTGTTGCGCCGGTCTTGTAGGGGTTCATGCTCGCGCCGTCGAGGACGGCGAGTGGTTCGCCGCTCTCGGCGTCGAACAGCGGGAGGACGAAGTGGGCGTCCCGGCTTCCGAACCCCGCCGAATACATGTACCCGCCCATCGCTCCGGTTTCGGGCAGGATTGCGTAGTAGCCAGTCAACATCCCGGGCGGGTCCGAACCGGTGAGGGAGGTTCGGGGTTCGGCCGGCGCTCCGTTGCCCCGCTCCCGATACCCCTCCCTGACCGCGTCGACGTACTCCGGCGGTGATGCGAGGTCCGCGAGGTCGTCGCTGTCCAGGAACCGTATCTCCGGCATGGCCGACTCTTGGACTGGTACACCCCTAAAAGTAGTGTCGAATGCTCTCCCGGACTGGTCTCCGTGACCGAGTTCACGACGAATCCCGGCAGACTTACACCCGGGCCGGTCGGACTACCGCATATGCGTACACTCGACGAAGTCGAAACTGTCGGCGTGGTCGGCGCGGGCAGTATGGGTAGCGGAATCGCTCAGGTTTCGGCCATGAACGGCTACGAGGTGGTCATGCGGGACATCGAACAGGAGTTCGTCGACAAGGGAATGGAGACTATCGACTCCAGCCTCGACCGTCTCGTCGGAAGCGAGAAACTCTCCCCGGACGGCGCGGACGCGACGAGGGACCGCATCACGGGCACGACAGCCCTCGACGACCTGGCGACCGCGGACGTCGTGGTCGAGGCGGTCGTCGAGAACATGGACATAAAGAAAGACGTCTTCGCTGACCTCGACGACATCACCGACGAGGGGGTCGTGCTCGCGACCAACACTAGCACGCTCTCAATCACTTCAATCGCCAGCGCGACCGACCGTCCGGAACTCGTCGTCGGAATTCACTTCATGAATCCCGTCCCAATAATGGAGGGTGTCGAGGTCGTCGTCGGGGAGAAAACCGCCGAGGAGACCGTCGAGTTCGCACACGCCTTCTCGGAGGCGCTGGACAAGACGACCTGGGAGTCCGACGACAAACCTGGTTTCGTCGTCAACCGCGTGCTGATGCCGTGGATCAACGAGGGCATCCGTGCCTACGACGAGGGCGTCGGTTCGAAGTCGGACATCGACGAGGGGCTCAAACTCGGCACGAACGTCCCGATGGGACCGCTCGAACTCGCAGACCACATCGGACTCGACATCTGTCTCGACGCGAGTCAGACGCTCCACGAGGAACTGGGCGACCGGTACAAACCCGCCTACCTCCTGAAACGGAAAGTCGAGGCCGGCGAACTCGGGAAGAAAACCGGGAAGGGCTTCTACGAGTACGACTAGCCGTTCTCCGGTTCATTTCGTCGGTTTCTCCGACAGAAACAGTCTATAAACTATTTTATATTGATCCTGGGTACACGCCCGTATGGGAGCCATCGAGTTGGAGAATCTGACAAAGGAGTTCGGGACCGTCACCGCGCTCGACGGCGTCGACCTGACCGTCGAGAGCGGTGAGGTGTTCGGATTTCTGGGCCCGAACGGTGCAGGGAAGTCGACGACAATAAACATCCTGCTGGATTTCGTCCGCCCGACGTCCGGAACGGCCCGGGTGCTGGGGATGGACGCACAGGACCAGTCGCTCGAAGTGAGAGAACGCACAGGGGTCTTGCCGGAAGGATACACCGTCTACGAGCGTCTGACGGCGAGACAGCACCTCGATTTCGTCATCGAATCCAAGGAAGCGAACGACGACGCCGAAAAACTGCTGGAGCGGGTCGGCATTCCCGAGGCCATCGACCGCAAGGCCGGCGAGTACTCGAAGGGGATGAAACAGCGGCTGACGCTCGCGCGAGCCATCGACGGGGCTTGACCCCGGCGGCGTCCGGAGCATCCGGAATATCGTCCGCGAGGAGGCCGACCGCGGGACGACGGTGTTTTTCTCCTCGCACATCCTCAGCCAGGTCGAGGCAGTCTGTGACCGCGTGGCGATTCTTCGGCGGGGAGAACTCGTGGCAGTCGACACCGTCGACGGCCTGCGCGACGCCACCGGGTCCGAGAGCAGACTGCTGATTACCGTCGACAGTCTCTCGAACGGTGACGTCGATGTGGTGCGGGAACTCGACGGCGTCACGACTGTTTCACGGGACGGGACCGAACTGTCCGTCGGCGTCGAAGACCGGTCGAAGACGGCCGTCATCAGCACACTGGAGGACCGCGGCGTGACAGTCAGGGACTTCGAAACCGTTGAGGAATCGCTCGAAGACATCTTCATGGCGTACACGGAGGGAGTCCGATGAGCTGGTTGGTCATCGCGAAAAAGGAGTTCCAGGACGCGGTCAGGGCACGAGTCTTCTGGCTGTTGTCCGGGCTGTTCATGGCGCTCGTTCTCCTCATTTCGGGCGTCTACGTCTACATCGACGAGGTCGCAGACGCCGACCAGTCGACGCTGGGCCTGATTTTCTTCATCGCAAGCGCGCTCGGACTGTTCGTCTCGCTGACCGCCCTGGTGGTCTGCTACAAATCCATCGCGGGCGAGCGCGAAAGCGGGAGCATGAAGATACTGCTGTCGCTCCCACATTCGCGCCTCGACGTCGTCCTGGGGAAGATACTCGGTCGCTCGGGTGTGCTGGCAATTCCGGTCGCAGTCGCGCTGTTCGTGGGCGCTGTCGTCGGGACCGTGGCGCTCAACGACGTGGAGATTATCGGGACCGTCGCGTTCACCCTCGTCGGACTGCTCTATGTCATGACCTACGTCTCGATTTTCGTCGGGCTGTCGGCCACGACGGGGTCGACAAACAGGGCAGCGTCGCTCTCGGTCGGCTTCTTTCTCGTCCTCGAACTGTTCTGGGGGATCATCGTCACCGGCGTCGCGTTCATCCAGGCGGGCTTCGAGTTCGTGCCACCCTCGGAGTACCCCGAGTGGGCGTTCATCCTCTCGCAAATCCAGCCCAGTTCCGCGTTCGGGACCGCACTCGTCGCCGTTATTCCCGATGCCCCACGCGCCGCGTTCGGTTCAGTCCCCGCCGAACAGGTCGATGCAATCTATGCGACGCCCTGGCTCGGGCTCGTCATGCTGCTTGTCTGGCTCGTCGTTCCGCCGGTTATCGGGTACATGAAACTCGAAAAAGCTGATCTGTAAATCTCGGCCCTGCCACTCACTTCTCGCGGGGAATCGAGACGGTGTGTCTGAGCCGACCCACACCCTCTATCTCGACAGTCACCTCGTCACCGTCTGCGAGCGGTCCGACGCCCTCGGGTGTACCGGTCGCGACGACGTCGCCGGGTTCGAGCGTGAGGTAGGCCGTTATCTCCGCGAGCAGTTGGGGAACGGTGAATATCATGTGGCTGAGCGTCGACGACTGCTGTCGGTCGCCGTTCACCCAGAGCTTGATCGGCGCGTCCTCCGGGACGTGTTCCGGGTCGGCCGAGACAGGCCCCATGGGTGCGGCGTTGTCGAACGCCTTGCCCCGAACCCAGTTCTGTTCTCGATTCTGGTCGTCCCGGTTCGAGAGGTCGACCAGGCAAGTGTATCCCGCGACCACGTCCATCGCCTCGCTCTCGTCGACGTGCCTGCACTGCTCGCCGATTATCACGCCGAGTTCCGCCTCGTAGTCGAGGCGGTCTTTCCCGGCCGGCAGTCGGACGTCACTGCCGTGGCTCGTGACCGCGTTCGGGGGCTTGAGAAAGAGCAGCGGGCGGTCGGGGACCTCCTCGTCGCGCTCGTCGGCGTGAGCGACGTAGTTGCGCCCGATACAGACTATCTTCGATGGGTCGCTCGGTGCGAGTACGTCCACGTCCCCGGGTGAATACTCCCTGCCGGCGAAAACGATTCGGCCGTCCTGCCCGGCGGTCTCGGTGTCGGCCGGGTCACCGCTGTCGTCGACCCACTCGCCCGTTCGGACGGTGCCAGCCGGGTCTCGAAATCTCACCTGTTTCATACGGTCCGGTTTGGCGAACGGCTGAAAAGCGTTTGGAAACCGCCACCGGATACGAGCAGGCCGTCAGGCGATGTCGCGGCTTGTGTCGATTGAAACTTCCTCGACGAGGTCGAGTTTGATCGTATCGGAGGGTGCCCGGCCGCCGCGGAACTTCGGAATCGAGAGCCTGTTTTCGACCTCGTCGCCGGTGATGTCCGTCTCCAGGTAGAAGGTGACGTCGGCGAAGTGTTCGGTCGTGTCCCGGAGCGGCGGGACACTGCGACCCTCCAGACAGTGCAGGATTGCCAGGCTGTTTGTGTTGAAAATGTGGTTCTGGAGGTCGTTCATGAAGCTCCTGAACCTCGATGGCGGCTCCTGGGATTCGAGGACGTCGAGGGGGTCGACGATGAGATTCGAGGTCTCGGGCAGTGCACTCACGAGTTTGCCGGCGTTGTCGAGGGGGGCCTCCCCGGAGATGTGCCGAACTGTCGGGTCACCCGTTTGTGTCGGCGTGTTCTCGATGCTGTCCGTGACTGCCTCGGCCGTCCTGTTGAGCGATAGCCACAGTGTTCCCCGGGTCGCCGTCAGTTCGTAGAGAAACAGTTCCGCCTGACTCGCCGGGCTTGCGGAGAGGGCGACGATACTTCCGGCCGGGATACCACCGTCGAGTTTCCTGTCGAGTACGTCGATCCCAGTCTGCAACCGATTTGCCATGTACTGGCATGTTATTGGTTGGGGGCGTTAAAGATTCCCCAACGTTTATCGATATTGATTTTTAATCTGGCGTAGGCTTCGACCTTTTCGAAGCCCTCACTGTGTTCGCCACTGCTGTCAGGGCCTCCCGCAGGCGGGGATCACTCAGCGGCCGGTCGACTGTCGGGGAGCGCGCAAGCACCTGCCAGTGTGGGGGTTCCGTGCCAGTACCCCGTGTGTCGCGTTCGCGCAGGACGACCCCCGCAGGTGGCGCGCCGAACCGGCGTGCGACGCCCCTGGTAGTCTCGGCATCGGCGAGGCAGTCCGGGCTGTCCGTCGAAACGACGACCGAACAGTCGGCGTGCCGGAACGGGCGCACCGCGTCGGGGCTTGTTCCTGCGGCACAGTCGACCAGCACCGGTCCCTCCCACTGCTCGACGGCCCTGAGTGCCGCGTCGAGATGCCCCCTGCGCCCGGCCGTCAGGATGCCGACACCCGGAAGGTCGGTCGACGACTGAACGACGTCCGACAGCGGACGCCCCGAAGCCAGGGCGTCGATTCCCGGTGTGCGCGCGACCGACACGCGGTGGTGGACGTCGGGCATGTCCGGGTCGGCATCGACGACCAGTGGATTCTCGCCCTCACGGGCCAGTGCCCCCGCCAGTCCGAGCGTCGTGGTCGTTTTCCCGCATCCACCCTTCCCGCCGGCGATTGCGAAGACGGTCATGGTCGTGGGTGGTCACGCCTTCCCCTATAAATGTCCGGGCAAACCCGGCCCACAGCGGACCGTACGTCTCACGTCGAGAGTTCCCGTTCGAGTTCCTGCAGTCGCTCGACGCGCTTCTCGGTCGAGGGGTGGGTTCGGGCGAGTCTGCCGATGAATCCCCTGTCGATAGGGACGATGAAAAACGCGTTCATCTCGGCCTGCTCGCGCAGGTCTTCCTTCGGGACACTGTCGACGCCGTCGTCGATGGCGAGCAGTGCCGATGCGAGCCCTGACGGATTGCCGGTGATGAGCGCCCCACCCCTGTCGGCCGCGTACTCGCGGTACCGCGAGAGCGTGCGGATGAGTAGAAACGAGACCGGACGATGAGAAACGCGATGGTCGAGAGGAACGACGCGATGGTCATCACCATCACGTCCCTGTTTTTGATGTGGGCGAGTTCGTGCGCCACGACGCCTTCGAGTTCCTCCTGGGAGAGCGTCGAAAGGAGGCCAGACGTGACACACACGGTCGCGGATTTCTGTGACCTGCCCGTGGCGAAGGCGTTCGGGACCGAGGAGTCCGCAACGGCGACCGTCGGTTTCGGCAGGTCGGCCTGCTGTGCCAGCCTGTCGACCGTCCGGTGTAGCTCCGGATACTCCGAGGGGTCGACCTCCTGGGCGTCCATGCTCCAGAGTGCGAGCCGGTCGCTGTAGAAAAACTGCAGGAAGGAAAACACTCCAAAAAAGAGGACTATCACCAGAAGGCTCTGGAACATCGCCCAGAGCACGCCCAGAAACACCACGTACAACACTCCGAGTAACACCATGGTCAGAACCATGCGTCCGCGGAGTCCCCAGTCGGGTTGCCACTTCATGGTCGAAGGTAAGGCAACGACAGGTTAAACGGTGTCGCTACCGTGCGATGACAGCGACATTGGGCGAGCCAGTTCGACAGTGGGTCTGATAGTGGATGAAAGCGGTTCGGTGAATTCAAGAGCCTGCGCGTGCGCCCTTCGAGCGATGCGTCACGACCACATCACGAGTGCGAAACAGCTCTCGCGCGATGACGTCGAGGCGGTCCTCGACCGTGCGGGCGAGATCGCGGCCGACCAGGAGGCATACGCCGACCGCCACGACGGGTCGTTGCTCGGACTGCTGTTTTTCGAACCGAGTACGCGGACCAAGATGAGTTTCTCGGCCGCGATCAAGCGCCTCGGTGGGGGCGTCGTCGACATGGGGCCGGTCGACTCGTCGAGCGTCAAGAAAGGGGAGAGTCTCGCCGACACCGTCCGCGTCGTCGAGGGCTACGCCGACGCCCTGGTGTTGCGCCATCCGAGCGAGGGGGCCGCGAAGATGGCCAGCCAGTTCGTCGACGTCCCGCTCATCAACGCCGGCGACGGGGCCGGTCAGCACCCGACACAGACGCTTCTGGACCTGTATACCATCCGGGAGAGTGCCGGCCTCGACGGCATCTCCATTGGCATCATGGGCGACCTGAAGTACGGCCGGACGGTCCACTCGATGGCCCACGCGCTGACGAACTTCGACGTCAGCCAGCACTTCATCAGCCCCGAGAGCCTCAAACTCCCGCGTAACGTCCGCTACGACCTCCACCAGGAGGGGGCATCAGTCAAGGAACACACCGATATCGAGTCGATACTCCCGTCCCTGGACGTGCTCTACGTGACGCGCATCCAGCGCGAGCGGTTCCCCGACGAGAGCGAGTACCGGAAGGTGGCCGGCGAGTACCGCATCGACGCCGCCATGCTCGAATCCGCCAGGGACGACCTGACGGTGATGCATCCGCTCCCGCGCGTCGACGAAATCGCGGACGACGTCGACGAGACCAGCCACGCCCACTACTTTCAGCAGGCCCACAACGGCGTCCCGGTCCGGATGGCGCTTCTGGACATGCTCCTCGGAGGTGACCGATGACCGACCAGCAACTCCGCGTCAGCAAGATACGCAACGGCACAGTCATCGACCACATCCCGAGTGGCCAGGCGCTGAACGTCCTCGCCATCCTCGGTATCGACGGCACCGGCGGAGACGTCGTCTCCATCGGGATGAACGTCCCGTCGGAGCGTCTCGGGCGCAAGGACGTCGTCAAGGTCGAGGACCGCGAACTCAGCCAGTCGGAACTGGACGTCCTCTCGCTGGTCGCCCCGGACGCGACTATCAACATCATCCGCGAGTACGACGTCACCGAGAAACACCGCGTCGACCGCCCCGAGCGAGTGACGGGCGTCCTGCGTTGCCCGAACCGCAACTGTATCACGACCGAGGGCGAACCCGTCGACTCCGAGTTCGAGGTGCTCGACGACGGCATCCGCTGTGTCTACTGTGACACCATCATCCGGGACGACATCGCCTCCCACATTCTCGTCTGATATCGTTCCCGCGTCAGCGTCTCTATTCGAGTTCGTCGGCGAGGTCGTCGGCGTCGATGTCGGCTTCTTCGAGTGCCGCTTCGAGGTCGCCACCGCCCATGCCGCCCATCATTCCGGGCATGCCCATCCCGGGACTCCCCTCGATGGTCTCCTGAATCACAATGCGGTCGATGTCCAGCAGGTCGATCAGGTCCTGTCCGATCTGCTGTTTCTGCATCATCCACTGCTGGTTCATCGTCAGTTGCGGCGTCGCCTCGATATACAGCGACTCCTTCTCGACCTCCACCGTCTCGTAGGTCGGCCCGCTTTCCCCGTCTTCCTCACCGTCCTCGTCCTCGATTTCCTCGCTGGCCTCGTTTTCCTCACCGTCCTCGTCAGTCTCGGTTTCTTCCTCGACGAGCTGTTCTTCCTCGACTGTCTCGGTTTCGAACCAGATGTTCAGATTCAGCCCCAGGAACATATCGAGCAGGCCGTGGGCTTTCTCCTCGCGGTCGTCGATGGTGCCGACGACCTCGTAGTCGTACTCGATGTCGTCCCCGGCGAGCGGGTGGTTGAAATCGACGCGCGCGCGGCCGCCGATGATGGTCTCGACGAACCCTTCCTCGCCGTCGATGCGGACCTGCGCCCCGGGATACCGGTCGTCTTCGGGAATCTTGTCCTTGCTTATCGTCCGGACCTTCTCCTCGTCGAATGCGCCGAAGGCCTCCTCGGCCGGGACGACCACGCTCCCGCCCTCGCCGACCTCCTTGCCACGGATGTCGTCCTCGACGCTCCCGAAGAGGTGGCCCTCGCCGATGACGATGGTCCGGGGTTCGAACTCGCGTTCGTCGTCGTCGACGCCCTCGTCCTCGGCGATTTCGGGGTCCGTCGTGTCGACGAGTCTGTCGTCCTCGACCGTCCGCGCGGTGTAGTCGAGCAAAATGAAGTCGCCGTCCCCGACGCCGTCGGACTCGTCGCCGTCCTCCGCGCTTTCCTCGGCGGCTTCCGTCTCCCCCGCTTGCCCGTGCTCCGACTCCTCTTGCTCGTCCAGTTCCTCCTCGACCGCTTCGTTTCCCCCGGTTTCCCCTTGCTGTTCCTGCGTTTCCTCGCTGTCGGCCTCGGATTCGTTGCTCATACCGTTTTGGTCCGTCGTTGGACTCTTAAGAACACCGTTTCGGCGTGCTCGTGTCACGTACTCACTCGGAGCCCTGCCGTTCCCGCCCAGTGATACGATTTTTACGGCCTCCGACCCCAGGAGGATACATGTACGAAGTCGAGTTGAAACTCCGCGCCGACCACGAGCGAGTCCGCGAGAGACTCGAATCCCTCGGCGCGACTCACGTCGAGACGGTCACGCAGGAGGACACCTACTACGACGCACCCGATAGGGAGTTCGCGGAGACCGACGAGGCGCTTCGGGTCCGCAGGGAGTCGACGGCCGACGGCACCGCCCGTAGCTTTCTGACGTACAAGGGCCCGCTCGTCGACGTGGAGTCGAAGACGCGTTCGGAAGCGGAAACCCGCGTGGCTGACGACGACGCGACCGACTCGATTCTGACGGGCCTCGGGTACGAAGCGGCGGCGACGGTCCGGAAAGCCCGCGAACGGTACGAACTCGGGGAGTGTACTGTCACACTGGACCACGTCGAGAGTCTCGGCGAGTTCGTCGAGGTGGAACTCGAATCCGAGGTGGCCGGGGATGGGGCGGTGGCGGACGTCCTCGAGGCCCCCCGCGAGCAAGTCAGGTCGGTACTGCGTGACCTGGAACTTGACCCCGACGAGAACATACGCACGTCCTATCTCGGCCTCCTGCTCGCGGGCGAAGGGTCCGATTTCTGAACACCCCGCGGATACAAGCCCCAAGAACCCGTCCACAGAGAGTCCTTTCCAGCGGTCACGAACGGTTAACTGTCCTATTACCCTGCCAGGTTCGGTTAACGGTCCTATTACAATGTGGTGAGCGTGTCAATATTTCTCACACAAGGAACGTCTCAAGCCCCAACGTTCGACAGCACGGTGACCACAGTGAACAGCCGCGTCCTCACTCGGGACACCACAATGGCGGAAAAGTCAGGTACACCCTCCGAGAACTCCGATCTCACCACGTTCGTCACGGCCAGATACTACGTCGTCGGGGATGGCGAGACTGTCGACGAAATCCAGTCCAACGGCAGATGGCTCGGCATCGACGACCCCGTGGAAGTGCAGCGATAACATCCTCCCCGGAGCGGTTCGATTACTACTGAGCATACGAGAGCGGGTAATTCGTTCCGAAAGTTATAGAGGAAGGGCTGTCGAATCCGAGTGCAATGACCGACCGGAACATCCGCGTAGAGTCTGCAAAGGGACACGCGGTCGAGGACCAGCACGTCGAGATCGTCGAACGGAAGGGGATCGGCCATCCGGACTCCATCTGTGACGGGGTGGCCGAGGAGGTTTCCCGGGCGCTCGCCCGGACGTATCTGGACAGGTTCGGCAAGCCGCTCCATTTCAACACTGACGAGACACAGCTCGTCGCCGGGACGTCGGCACCGGCGTTTGGCGGCGGCGAGATGCTCGAACCGATCTACCTGCTTATCGTCGGCCGTGCGACCAAGGAGTACGACGGAGAGCGGATACCCGCGGAAACCATCGCGCTCCGGACCGCCCGCGAGTATCTCGACGAACAGTTCCCCTACCTCGACGTCGGCTCTGACATCAGCGTCGACGTCAAACTCGGCGAGGGGAGCGGCGACCTGCAGGAGGTGTTCGACGAGGACGGCCGTGCAGTCCCGATGGCGAACGACACGAGTTACGGGGTGGGGCACGCACCGCTGACCGAGACGGAGAAAATCGTCTACAACACCGAACGGCGGCTGAACACGACCTACGCGGGGGACAACCCTCACATCGGTCAGGACATCAAGGTCATGGGCAAGCGCGAGGACGATCACATCGACGTAACTGTCGCCGTGGCGATGGTAGACCAGTTCGTCGACGGGCTCGACGACTACCGCGAGGCGGTCGAGGACGTAAAAGCGTACGTCGAGGAGCTTGCCTCCGAATTCACCGACCGCGAGGTGACTGTCCACGTGAATACGGCAGACCAGTACGAGGAAGGCGCGATCTATCTCACGACCACCGGACTGAGCGCCGAGCAGGGCGACGACGGCTCGGTCGGCCGGGGTAACAGGGCCAACGGGCTTATTACCCCCAACCGTCCGATGAGCATGGAGGCGACGAGCGGCAAGAACCCCATCAATCACATCGGCAAGATTTACAACCTGTTGAGCACCGAAATCGCCGAGTCGGTCGTCGAGGACGTCGACGGTATCCGACAGCTCCAGGTCCGATTGCTGTCACAGATCGGCCGACCTATCGACCAGCCCCACATTGCCGATACGCTAGTCGTGACCGAGGACGACGTCGACCTGGCCGACATCCACGACGATATCGAGGCGGCCGTCGACGAGGAACTCCGGAACGTCACCGACATCACCCAGCGGGTCGTCGACGGGGAACTTTCGACTTTCTAAACTTTCAGTTCTCGCTTGCGCCTGCGCGAACCATCCGGGCCCGGTCAGGGGCGAGTCCGGGCGAACGAAGGCTGTATAAACTGCGGTACGCAACCAGTCGGTATGCATCCGCCCCGCGCCGACACGGTGGTCGTCCGGTACAGCGGCGAGATCGGCGTGAAGAGCAAGGCCGTCCAGTCGCGGATGGAGGAGGTCCTCCGGGACAACATCGGGACGATGCTGGCAGAGCGCGACTTTTCGGACCCGGTGGAGTCCGAACACACGCGGCTCTACGTCCGGACGGCCCCCGAACGCATCGATGAGGTGACCGACGTCGTGACTGATGCGTTCGGGGTCGTCTCCGCCAGTCCGGCAGTGGAGGTCGAGCCGACGATGGACGACATCTGCGACGCCCTCGATCAAACCGCTTTCGAGTGGTACGGGAGCGGGACGTTCGCAGTCAGGGCACGCCGCGCCGGTGACGAATCGGCTCATCCGTTTTCGAGCACGGACGTCGAAAGACGGGGCGGCGATGCCGTCTGGCGGGCAGCCGAAAAACGGGGCGTCGACCCGGTAGTCGATCTGGAGGACCCCGACCACACCTTCCACGTGGAATGTCGCCCGGACCGCGCGTTCGTCTTCCTCCGGAAGCAACCGGGACCCGGGGGACTCCCGCTTGGGACCCAGGAACCCGTGGTCGCGCTCGTCAGCGGCGGAATCGACTCCCCGGTTGCGGCCTGGCTGATGATGAAGCGGGGCTGTCCTGTCTACCCGCTGTACGTCGACCTCGGGGACTACGGTGGCATCGACCACCGGCTTCGGGCCGAAGAAACCGTCGGACGGCTGGCGAGACACGTTCCCGGCGGGTTCGATTTGCGGGTCGTTCCCGGAGGCGAAGGGTTCGACCGCATCGTCGGGAGCACCGAAACGTGCCGGATGCTCGTCGCCAGACGGTTCATGCTCATGATTGCAGAGAGGGTCGCGGACTCGCTTGACGCCGTGGGTATCGTGACCGGGGAGTCGGTGGGGCAGAAATCGAGCCAGACCAGCGCCAGCCTCGGAGCCACCTCCCCCGCGGTCGACCTCCCCGTCCATCGCCCGCTTCTCTCGATGGACAAAGAGGAGATAATCGGCCGGGCCAGGGAGATCGGGACATCCGAAGGTGCGAACATCGACGCGGGCTGTAACCGGCTCGTCCCGGAAACGCCGGCGACCAGGCCGCCGCTCTCGACTGTCCGCGATGCCGAACCGGACGCCATCGGCCAACTCGCTCGGGGTGCTGTCGACCGGGTGGAAGTCGTCAGCCTCCCGGCCGTGACGGAGTGAACCGCTCCAGGACACCGCCAGCGAGCACGCGAGCCGAAACCGCTTTGCCCCGTCCCCATCTGTCCACTCATATGACGCGGGTCTGTCTGGTGGGCGAGGAGGGCGTGAACCTGCAGTACGAACTCCTCTCGCGGGAGACGGCACGGGACGCGCTCGCCTCCTACGACCTGCAGGAGCCGTTCGAAAACTCCCTGGCAGTCGAGACGATAAGCCTCGGGTCGGCGGTCTCGTTGCTCAACGACCTCGACTGGTACCTCGCACGTTTCGTCGAGGAGGCACTCGTCTACGAGCCGTCCGTCTCGGAATCCGAGTGGCTCTCGCGGGACCTCGCGACCGCTATCCGCGACGACCGTATCGACTCCGACGAAACTGGCCGCTTTCTCAAGGTGTACGGCCTCGAAACTCGGGGCAGTGAGCGCGAACAGGACGGGACGGGCGACCGAGATGGTTCCCGGGCCGGAGAAGACGGCCGGAGCAACACCGCAGAGGGCAAGTCTTATGGGGCCGGTAGCAAGACGAGCCAACCCCGGCTGGTCGAGCCAATGCTGGTCGCGCGTACGGGCGAAACGATTCCAGAATACGACCTCAGGGACGTCGACGAGACGCTCCTGGTTCGGGTTACCGAATCGGAGTTCGGAGCCTAGTGGTTCGAAAACGGCCACAAAAGAGGGAAAACGTAGCTTACTGGCACGTACACAGCAACCTGATTTCCGCTACTCGCACGAACTGATTACATAACACTTATGCGCACCGTTCTGTTGGACTCTCCTAATGAGTAACTGGCGGGAACAGCTCTCCGAGGAGTCGGAGACGAAGGCCATGGTGGCATGGCTCCACGAGTACTACCACCTTCCGGTACTGTTCGTACTGGTCGGGTTCGTCTTCTGGAACCGGGTTCGCAACTACGGGAACTTCATCGTGGACGGAACGGTGTACTTCGGCGGGAACGACCCGTGGTATCACATGCGGATGACCCAGTATACGGTGCAGAACTTTCCGGCGACTCTCCCCTACGATCCGTGGACGTACTTCCCGATTGGGACCGCGCCGGAACAGTTCGGGACGCTGTTCGACCAGATAATCGCGCTCGTGGCGCTCATCGTCGGACTCGGGAGTCCGAGCGAGAGTCTCGTTCGCCACGTTTTCCTGGTGATACCGCCAGTATTCGCCGTTCTCGCCTGTATCCCCGGATACTTCATCGGGAAACGGCTCGGCAACCGGGTCGGTGGGCTGGTCGTCGTCGCGCTGATCGCGCTCGCCCCCGACAGGATGATGCTCGTGTCGCTCGCGGGGAACACCCAGCACGAGGCGCTCGAAGTCGTGTTCATGTCTCTAAGTATTCTCGGCGTGATGGTCGCGCTGTCCTACGCCCACGAGGAAAAGCCGGTGTGGGAACTCGTCGCTGCCAGGGAGTTCGACGCCATCCGCGGGACGGTTGTCTGGTCGATGCTCGCCGGCGTGGCGATGGGTGCATACCTCTGGACCTGGCCGCCGGGTGTCTGGCTGTTCGGGATTCTCGGCATCTTCTTCGTGCTGTATCTGAGCATCGAACACGTCCGCAACCGGAGCCCGGAGCACGCGGCGTTCGTCGGCGTCATCAGTCTGGGAACCGCCACTGTTCTCGCACTGAGTACCACCAGAACGCTGGCGTTTACAGAGGTCGTGGCGCGGTCACTCCTGCATCCGTTCGTCGCGCTTCTGGTCGTTGTCGGCATCGTGTTTCTCGCCTGGCTCTCCCGCGAAGTCGACGACCGGGGCCTGCCGACGTACTCGTATCCAGGAATCGTCGGTGCCTCCATCCTGCTTTCGGCCGTGGCGATGGCAGTGCTCACGCCGGAAATATTTGATTACTTCCTCGGGCAGGTCGACCGCGTCTTTGGCTTCATCACCCCGACGAGCCGGACCGCGGGAACTGTCGGTGAGATCCAGGCCATGGAGTTCAGCCAGATCAGAGAGACCTACCAGCTCGGTATCTTCACCGCCGGCCTCGGTGGGGCGATCATCCTGGTAGGGCAGATTCTGAACGACGATACGAGCGGGGAGGGTCTCCTGGTCGTCCTCTGGGCTGTCCTGATGCTCATCGCGACGCTCACCCAGGCCAGGTTCGCGTACTACCTGACCGTTCCTGTCGGTGCGCTGAACGCGGCACTCGTCGGGTTCGTAATCAGCCTGATGGGTACGCCCGACCGGGAGTTCAACATCGAGGCCTACCAGGTGCTGACAGTGGTGCTCGTCATCCTCGTGGTGTTCGCACCGCTTGCGGGAGTGCCGATGATCAGTGCGGACACGACGGCAACCGAGTTCGCGGACCAGAACAGCGCTCCTGGAGACGTGGTCGCCTGGAACGACGGCCTCCAGTGGCTCAACGAGAACACGCCCGAACCGGGACAGTTCGGTAACCCCGACAACGAGCCGATGGACCTGTACGGCTCGTTCAAGGAGACCGACGACTTCGAGTATCCGGAGGGGTCCTACGGCGTGATGTCCTGGTGGGACTACGGCCACTGGATTACGGCCCAGGGGGAACGCATCCCGAACGCGAACCCGTTCCAGGAGGGGCCAAGGAACGCGGCCAACTTCCTCCTGGCACAGGACGAAGGTGAGGCGTTGAACGCGCTGGCCGAAGCCGACGAAAGCGAGGACACCAAGACCAGGTTCGTGATGATCGACTGGCGGATGGTCGAGCCGGAAAGTGGATTCCCCATCCGCGGAAAGTTCTTCGCCCCGCCGGAGTTCCACAACGAGTACGAGATCAGCGACTTCACGAGGCGGCTCATCCAGACGAGCGACCGCGGCGGACTCCGGACGCTGACCCGGATACAGAAACAGGCATACTACGAGTCGATGATGGTCCGACTCTATCACTACCACGGGAGTGCACACGACCCCGCTATCCAGCAGGGGCTGGGGCAGAGTCAGGTCCTCGTCACCGAATGGGCTGGCCAGGAGCGCACGTTCGAGGCACCGGAACAGATCGCTGGCCAGGCCTACGTCGAGGCACCGCCCGACGGGCAAGCCGTCCGGATATTCAACAGTATGCAGGAGGCCCGCAACTACGTCGCGGACAACCCGTCGGCACAGATCGGCGGCCTCGGCGCGATTCCGGAAGAACCCGTGGCGGGACTCGAACACTTCCGGCTGGTCCACATGACCAATACGAGCGCGATTCCCCAGACAGTCGAGGAGGCTCGGCTCGCCCAGCACGGCGTGAACCTGAACCTCCGGCTGTCCGCCCGGCGGAGCATCCAGAATACGGGCTTCGGTAGTCTGCTCCAGCAGCAAATCGCAAACAACACGGACGCCCCGCAGGACCAACTCCAGAGCCAGGCGACCAACCAGGCGCTCAACATGATGTTCCCCAACACGCCGGCGTTCACGAAGACGTTCGAACGCGTTCCCGGGGCGACGATAGAGGGGACCGGACCGCCGAATCAGACCATCCGTGTTCAGGTGCCAATCGAACCGGAAAACGGCCAGCCGTTCACCTACACGCGGCGGGTCCAGAGTGACGAAAACGGGAACTTCGAACTGACTGTTCCGTACTCGACGACCGGCTACGACGAGTGGGGCGTCGAGGAAGGCTACGCCGAACCGACCGTCAAGGCAACCGGGTCGTACACCATCTCGACCAACCCGACGATAACCCCGAACGGGAGCTTCCAGCGCTGGACCGCCACGGTCAACGTGACGGAGGGACAGGTTATCGGGGAGGAACCCGGACCCGTGGAAGTCGAACTCGAAAAGGAAGACCTCCAGGGTAGTGTCCAGCCTGGCGGCGGAGACGAAGGTGGCGACGAGTCCGGATCGAGCGATGGCCAGTCCGGGTCCGACGACGGAAACGACCAGTCGGGGACCGACGGGTCGGGCGACGGAGAGCAAACCGGCGGGACCGAAGACGGAAGCAACGACGAGGGTGCCAGGAACGTCCTCGGCCCACGCGGCGCGGACGCCGTCGCGCTACCAGTGAGTAGCAACTGAGTTCTCTATTCGTGTCCCGGGAACAGGAATCGGAACCGAATCCGGGCACGCAATCCACCGGGGAGTACAGCGTCGGCGCGCTGGTCGTGATTTTCCTCAAGGGAGTTGCGATGGGTAGTGCCGATGCCGTCCCCGGCATCTCCGGCGGGACCATCGCACTCATCACCGGGATTTACGAGCGCCTCATTCGTGCCCTGACTGCGCTCGACCCGTCGGTTCTCCGGGAACTCCCGGCTCTCCATCGGGGTGAGCACAGAATGCAGGTCTGGCGGGACCTCGTCAGGATGGACGTCCCGTTTCTCCTCGTTCTCGGGACGGGCATGGTGACTGCCGTCGTCGTGCTCGCGCGCGTCGTCCAGATTGCCTTCGACACCGCACCCGGTCTCACGTTCGGCTTCTTCTCCGGTCTCATCGGGGCGTCCGCGTTCGCGCTCTTCGAACGGCGGATGCTCGCAACCCCTGGCCGAATACTGGCCGCCATCGCGGGGTTTTCCCTGGGGTTTCTCGTCGCCGGACAAACCGTCGACGGCACCCTCGCGCCGTCGCTACCGCTCGTGTTCGTCGCCGGTGCGCTCGCAATCAGCGGCATGGTGCTGCCGGGCATCTCCGGGGCGTTCATCCTCCTGTTGCTCGGTCAGTACGACTTCATGACTGCGACACTGAACGACTTCGTCGACGGTCTCGTCTCGCTGACCGGAGGCGGAATCAGCGCGGAGTTCGCAGAGGCGACGACGGTCGTTGTGACGTTCGTCGGCGGCGCACTCGTCGGATTGATGACCGTGGCCTACGCCGTCCGCACTGCCCTGGAACGGTATCGGGGTGCGACCTTCGCATTTCTCATCAGCCTCATGATGGGTGCGCTCCGGTACCCCATCGTGCAGATCGGAGACTCCGTAGGGGGCTGGCGTTCCGCGGCTACCGCCGCCGTGGTTCTCGCAGTCCTGGCTGGTGGCGGTGTCGTGCTCGTGCTCGACAGATACACCGACGACCTCGACTACGAAGGGGTCTGATAGTGGTTGTTGTGACTCGTTTCGGCCCGGCGCGAAATTATCCCCGTTTCGGCCCCTGAAACGGGCGAGGAGTGACTCCACGGCGGTACATACTCACAACAACCACTATGAGGCGAACCGAGACACAAACAACTATCACTCACCTGTACGCAGTCGTATTTACCAATGCGAACGGCAAAACGAGTTGACGGTACTGTACTGACTCCGCAAGGTAGCTCCCGGCTGGTACCGATTCGGAGGTAAGGGATGCCGATTTCGGAGCTTTCTATCGAGGTGGTCGTCGCGGGACTGGCCGGTGGTATGCTAGGTGGGGCAATCGGTGCGCTCCCATCACTCAGTCTCGCAGGGTTCGTCATCATTATCGGCGAGGCGACGACCGGGCTTCTGTCCCTGGACGGCGAGGCGACGACTGTGGAGGTTCTCGGCGTCGAGGCGGCACCGCTGGATGCGGTCGGACTCACCGGAACCGTCGGGTTCGGACCCGTACTCGGGCCACACGTCGCGTTTGCCGGCGGCGTCGCCGCCGCCGCGTACGTCGGTCGGAAGGAGACGTTCGACACCTCGTTTCGCTACCACCAGGCGAAACAGATCGCGAAACCACCCGGCACCGACCCCTCACGGTTGCTCGTCGGCGGCGCATTTGGCCTGCTCGGGGTCGTCCTCGCGCGTCTCGCCGCGGGATTGGGCGTCCCGGTCGATCCCGTCATGCTCGCGATAGTCGTGTCGGCACTCCTCCACCGGGTCGCCTTTGGCTATCCGCTCGTCGGACGAGTCCGGAACCTGAACCGTTCAGTGCTGGACATGTCGCCGTTCGAGCGCGGGGAGCGCTGGGGCCAGGAGGGGTACGAAACCTCTCAGGGGCTCGCCGGCCGCCACGTCGTCGAAGTCTGGCTTCCCGACCAGTACGAGTGGGAGAACGTCGGTGTACTCGGTGTCGCTGTCGGGCTCGCCTCTGGGTACGTCGCGATTGTAACCGGCAGCCCCTTCCTGGCGTTCGGCATCGCTGCGGCGAGTCTCGCCTTTCTCGCATCCGGTCTTTACTCTTTCCCGGTGACCCATCACATGGCGTTGCCGGCCAGCATCGCCGCGCTCGCGGTCGACGCCGAACCGCTCGTTGCCCTCGCAGTCGCTGCCGTGTTCGGTGTGCTCGGTGCACTGGCGGGCGAACTCGCACAACGGACGCTGTACGCGCACGCCGATACCCACCTCGATCCGCCCGCGGTCTCTATCGTCCTGACGAGCCTCCTCATCACCCTGCTGGCGACTGCGGGCGTCTTCGAACCCAGCGCGGTTCCGTACCCCGTCCTCTGATACGGACTGCCGGGCGATCCGGCTGACGCCACACCAGTCACGGA
>PXQO01000048.1 GCA_003021285.1 Halobacteriales archaeon QH_2_65_14
CGCCGAGGCGACGAGCGAGCACCGCACCCGGGAACTGCTCGACGCCGGCCGGAAGTTCGTCGAACCCGTAGTCGAGCGTATTTAACAGTTCGTTGGCAGTACACGCGAAAACAGCACCCGTTTGTATTCCGGTTCACTCGACGAATTCGACGCCGGTGAGTTCGACCCGCATGCCGCCGTCGTCGCTTTCGGTCACTCGCACGTCCCATCCGTGTGCGGTGGCGATAGTCTCGACGATCACGAGCCCGAACCCGGTTCCCGAGGTGGTCGAGTAGCCTGCGTCGAACACCGTTTCGCGCTCAGACTCCGGGATTCCGGGGCCGTCGTCCGCGACGTAGAACCCGTCCGCCAGGATTCCCACCGTGACCGTCACGTCGTCGGGGCCGTGCTCAACAGCGTTCCTGAACAGGTTCTCCAGCAGTTGCTGGAGTCGACCCCGGTCGGCGCTGACGGTACGGTCGACGTCGGCGACAAGCGTCGCGCCGGCCGTCTCGACGTTCCCCCAGCAGCGCTCGACGACGTCCCCGAGTTCGACCGGTTCCAGGTCCGTGACGCCCTCGCCCTCCTGTGCGAGCGTGAGCAGGTCGTCGATCAACGCCTGACTCCGGTCGATGGCGTCGACGGCGTCGTCGAGATGCTCGCTGTCACACTCCTCGTCTGCCAGCGCCAGTCGCGTCCGGGCGACCTGTAACGGGTTCCGGAGGTCGTGGCTGACGACGCTGGCGAACTCCTCCAGGCGGTCGTTCTGGCGTTCGAGTTCCCGTTCGTACGCCATGCGGTCGGTGATTTCGCGGCTCATGACGACGACTGCCCGTACCGCCCCGTCCTCGACAATCGGCGAAAGCTGGTATTCGAACACCGGATTCCTCCCGTCTGCGTCGAGCGTCATCTCGACCCGTTCGGAAACGTCTGGCCGGTCGTCAGCGTCGAATGCTCGTTCGAGCGCGCGGACGAACCGCTCGGAGCCGCCCTCGTCGGCGACGTACTCGTCCGCGAGAGACCTGATCGACCGGCCCTCGACCGCCTCGAACGACGCCCCGATGTTGTTCAGCGCCGCCTCGTTCGCGTAGTCGAGCGTCCGGTCCTCGTCGACGATGAACGCGGCTTCGTCCGTCGCTTCGACCATCGTCTCGAACCGCTCCAGCCGTCTTTCGTGTCGTTTGCGCTGGGTGATGTCGCGCGTCGTCCCGAGGACCAGTTGCTCGTCGCTGTCCAGTTCGAGCGGCGACAACCGGAGTTCGATTACGTTCGTCAGCTCCGGGAACGCCGGTTCGAGTTCGATGCGAACCTCGTCGGTTTCCCCGGAGAGGATGCGGTCGACAGCCTCCTGTATCCAGGTCACCTCCGTCCAGGAGAGGTTGTCGGTCTCGGCGAGATACGAGAGCGACCGACCGGTCCAGTTCTCCTCGGAGACCGATTCGAGTTCCGGGATGCGGAACTTGACGAACCGGATGACGTACTCCGCGTCGAGCACGTACACCCCCTCGCCCATGTTCCGGAGAATTGCCCGGTGCCAGTCGATTTCCCTCTCTGCGGCGTGGCGCTCGACGGCGTTGCTCATCCGGTTTGCCAATAGCGCGTACTGGTCGGCACCGCCGCTTTTCTGGAGGTAGTCGGTCACGCCCGCGGAGATGGCCTCGCTTGCCACCTCCTCGCTTCCCTTGCCCGTAAACAGGATGAACGGCAGGTCCGGGTATTCCTCGCGAACCGCTCTGAGGAGTTCGACCCCGTTTTTGCCGGGCATGTCGTAATCGGAGACGACGCAGTCGACGTCGTTGTCCGCGAGGTAGTCGAGTGTTTCGCTGGCACTCGTCATGGTCGTGACGACGAACCGGTCGTCCTGGCGTTCGAGAAACTCCACGGTCAGGTCCCCGAACGCGGGTTCGTCGTCGACGTGGAGCACCCGAATCCTGTCGGCTAGCTGGCTCATGTACCCGCGATAGACAACGTTGCTCGGCCAACGTAATAAACGTAGGAGTCAGTACACGGAAAATTACCGCCGACCACGGAACCGCTCGGACCCCTCGACCGGGTCGACATCGAACCCCAGCGACTCCCAGAACGGCCACACGCGGTCGTCGAACTCGGCGACGAGTTCCCCGCGGCGCTCGCGGGCCGTCTCGACGAGTACCGTGCCGATACCCTGCCCCCGCCGGCGGGGACGGACCGCGACGGCAACGACCTCGGTCCCGTCGAGAACGAGCGTTCCCAACACGCGCTCGTCTTCCCCCGGTTTCGAGGCGACCGCGACGAGTACGTCACCGGCGTCGATGGCTGCCCGCACTGTCGAGACGTCGACCGCCAGCAGACCGCCGTCGACGACGTTGAAAACGTCCGGCAGTTCGTCGACCGTGGCTTCTCTCACGTACATGGGCCGCGTTACCCGCCCTTGATGAGTCGGACGACGCGCACGTGTTCGATGTCGCCCTCGATTGACTGGTCCTCCGGGACCGGGGTCCCGTCGACGAGAATCGACACCTCGTGTTTGCTCACGTCGAACGGGGCGAGCAGGTCCGCGTAACACCCCCCGTCGAGGTCGACCTCCTGGCTCCCCTCGCCGACGAGTTCGACCGTGATTCCCATGTCCGGGAGTACGCCCCTGCGTGCTTGAGGGTGTCGTTCGACTGCGGGTTCGAGGACTCAAAGACGCGGTACTCTCCGAGAACAGAGTCAGGCGAGCACTCAGCCGTCCAGCACCGCCTCGGGGCTGTCCCACTCGTCGGCGAGCAGGCCCCACCTGTCGAGGTCGACGTAGTCGCCGTCGGCGAACTGCGCTTCGCGGGCAGTACCTTCGTGGATGAACCCGAGCCGCTCGCAGAGCCGTCCGGCGGCGTCGTTGGGTCCCATCGTCGTCGCCGAAACCCGGTGCAACCGGAGCGAGCGGAACCCGTGCTCGATGAGGTGGGCGCTCGCCTCCAGCGCGAACCCGTGACCCCACGCGTCCGGGTGGAACCAGACGCCGAAGTTCGCGTACCCGTCCGCGTCCTGGACCGGATACAACTGGACGGAGCCGACCGGGTCGTCCGCGAACTCGCCGTCGGTCGGCACCGCGAGGAGCGTGACGCCGTCCTCGCCGCTGTCGACCGGCCACAGTTCGTCCCGGTAGCGCTCCTCGGTGTAGGGCCGCCGGAACATGCTGATGTACTGGCGAACCTTCGGGTGGTTCACCCCCTCCTGGAGGAACTCGATGTCCTCCTCTTCGGGTGGTCTGAGGTCGATCCGGTCACCGCTGATGAACGTCGGTCCTGGCATGTTTGGGTTCCTGTGGGCTGTGATATCCGGCCGTCTCTCGGGGGAGCGGGCCGGGAGACACTGCTCACTCTTCGTCGACGGGGTCGTAGACGTTCTCTTCGGTGGGGAACTCGCCGTTCTCGACCTCCGAGACGTAGGTTTCGACGGCCTCGCGGACCTCGCTGTCGAGGTCGGCGTACTGTTTCGAGAGCTTGAACGCCTCGCCGCCGAGGCCGAGCATGTCCGTGATGACGAGCACCTGGCCGTCGACGTACCGGCCGGCACCGATGCCGATGGTCGGCACGTCGACCGCCTCGGTGACTTGCTTCGCCGTCTCCTCGGTCACCGTTTCGAGTACGATGGTGAAGACGCCGGCCTCCTCCAGTCGCTGGGCGGTCTCGACGAGCGCGTCGATGGCCGCGGAACTCGTGTGTCCCCGGCCCTGGATGTAGGGACCGCCGATCTGGTGCATCCGCTGGGGGGTGAAGCCGATGTGTCCCATGGTGGGGATGCCGAGTTCGGTCAGCCGGTCGACGATTTCGATGGTCGTCTCGCCGTAGGGGGCGGTTTCGAGTTTCACCGCGTCGGCACCCGCCTCCTTCATGAACCGACCGGCGTTCTCGACCGACTCCTCCATCGACGCCCCGTAGGAGAGAAACGGCATGTCGCCGACTACCATCGCGTCCTCGACGTGTCCCAGGTGGTTGTCCGCCGCCGAGTCGCCGACGAGGATCATGTCGACGCCGCCCCGGTCGACCTGCCGGGCGACCGGCGCGTCGTAGGCCGTCAGCATCGTCAGCGTCTCGCCGTTCTCGTATTTGTCGAGAATGTCCCGAACTGACGTACGGTCCTGCATACGCTCACTTTCCAGGGGCGGTTACTTGTCCCTTCTGTGTCGCTGGCGGCTGTATGGCCTGTTGAAGGGAAAATGTGATGACAGTTTGTCGGAAGCGATGGATGCGAGCTGGGTCGTCGATGGTTTGCTCTCGACGAGAATGCCATGGTGGCGCGCGCTGTCACGGCGTTCATTCCGCGACAGCACCGTGCGCCGCCCGAATTATTTGACGTACTTTCGACAGAACTAACATCGTTCACTGACAGCACTCGGAAGCATGCCCCTCGACGAGTTGCGATACTACACGGCCTGGCACGACCACCACAACCGGAAGCGCCACGAGGCCCCCGCCGACCCCTGGAAGCCGGTCCACGTCGATCCCAGTGGGGTCGAGCGGTGGCGCACAATCAACCTCATCTGGGGGCTCGGTCGGGTCCGGGGCGGCGACTGGGACCGCGACGGCCTCGAATCGCTGCGCGAGACCGCCACGCACGACGGTCTCCACGAGCGGTTCGTCGACGGCCTCGACTGGGAGGAGACCGTCTACTACGACCGCGCCGAGCGGGCGATAGCGGAGGACGGCGAGTACCGCGGCTACGAGGACATTGCGGAGTTCCGGGAGAAGCGGTGTGCGGGACTCGACGACCTCTACGAGGAGATGAAAACCGACGGCTACCGGCCGAACTACGACCACGTCTACGACGACCCCGAAGACATCGAGTTCGTCCACGAGATGGAACCGCTGGTCGGCATCGGCCGCGACGGCGAAGTCATCTGGAGCGAAGGGTACCACCGGCTCGTCCTGGCCCAGATTCTGGATATCGACGCGATCCCCGTCTACGTCATCCGCAGGCACGAACAGTGGCAACAACTCCGGGACAGCGTCGCCCGTGGGGACGGTATCCCGCCGGACCGCGACGTCGACCCGGACCACCCTGACCTGCAGGACCTGCAGTAGTTGGAGTTCACAGGTGGTCAAGGCGGATGCCACGGGGACAGGGTTGCTGCGTCGAAGCGGGCATAGGTGAGACGGGGGTGCTTCCGGATTTTTTGGAAATCCCGAAGCCGGGCGGAAGATACAAATCCACGCCAGTGCTGGTGATAGCCGACGTGGCACCGGAGTTCAGCTTCGAACTGCAGGTCTGCCAGTGGGCCGAACCCCACTGGCCACCCGGCGGCGAGCGACAGCGGCCGGTCGTCGTCGCCCGCCAGCTCGGCACGAAACACCGCCGCTGGGACACGCTCGTAATCGAGTGCGACCCGGAGGGGCTGTGCGAGCGGGCCAACTTCGGCGGGCGACGACTCGATTCCGACCTCCTGTGCGTCGTGGAGCACGCTCCTCCCGACTGGGAGTGGTACCGCGACGCACTCCCCGACCCTGGATACCCGTGGCGGTACGTCCGCGAGGCGGTCCACCGGGCCGCCGACCGGGGACTCGTCGACCGCAGGCGGGGGGCCAACGGCCGCATCGAACTCCGCCGTATCCCGGCTGGGTCGACCGGCTCGTCGCCATCGAGAACAAGCCGGACCTCGACGCCAGCGCCGCGCGGGACCTCGCCGGCCAGCTACAGCGTGACGTCGCCCTCGGACTGGCCGACGAGGTCTGGGTCGCGACGCGGGCCACCGGTGGCACCGTCGAACCCGTACTCCTCGAAGACGTCCCCGTCGAGGCAGGGATACTCACCGTCGAACCGGGGGCTCGCGGGGACAGCGCCGCGTCCGTCGCGTGGCGACCGCGCACGCTCGACGCCGACGGGCCGGGAACGCGCATCCTCGAACGGCCGGCGGGGAAAGAGTACGACAGTTCGGCGTGCCGGTTCGAGTACGCCGACCCGGACTGGAAACGGGAGAAGCGACTCGAAATCGCCGAACGGGCATACGAGCGGGGCTGGCGGTCCTACGTCTCGTCGATGCGTCCGGACTGCCGGCACTTCCGGCTGGACCCCCGGCCCCCGGTGGCGCGACCCTTCTGTGGGGCACACGGAACCCACCAGACGCCCGGGGAGTGTTCCCAGTCCTGCCCGGAGTTCGAACCGGAACCGCCGACGTGGCGACAGCAGGGCTGGCCCATCGATGGTGGCCCCGGGAAGGCCATCAGACGGCTGCTCGACAGCCAGCGCGACAGGAACCGGCCAGAGTGACACGCAGGGAGACGAAACGGAGCGGGCGTCAACCGTTTTACGCGTCCGGACGATAGCGGATGTATGCGCGAACTCGTCTTCACGCTCGACTACGACCCCGGGTGCAATGCGGTGGCGGACACGCTCGCGGCCCACCCGGCCGCCCGGATCAGGTCGCTCTCGCTACACGCCACGCCGGAGAGCCTCTGGCGGGTCGACCACGCGACCGGCCCCGCCGAGGCGCTCGATGCCATCGAGGAGGCGTTCGTGACCGCCGACTACTACGCCGACTGTCTCGCGACCGAACACTGTGGCGCGACCCAGACGACGCAGGTGCTCGAAGACACTGACGAGCGTCTCGTGCTCTACTCCTACTGGGAACGGACGCCGGCGTGTGCCTCGGTTCCCCACATCGCGCTCGACCACCTCGGCGAGGGACTGCTCTTCGAGACCCACCACGAACGACGCCGGTACACGTGGCGACTCATCCACTCCGGGGACGGCGACGTGCGAGCCTTCTTCGACGCCCTCGAAGCGAACGTGGGCAACTGTGCCGACCTCGACATCGAACGGCTGACGGAAGCGTCCTCGCCCCCAGAAACCGGGAGCACCGACGACGGCCTCCCGCCCGAACAGGAGGAGGCACTCCGCGCGGCCGTCGAACACGGCTACTACGAGACGCCCCGGGACGTCGACGTCGGCGAACTCGCCGCACTGCTCGACGTACCGCGGTCGACGCTCACCTACCGACTGCGCCGGGCCGAAGCGCACCTGGCCAAACAGCAGGTCGGCGCGATGCGCTCTGTCGAAGGGCCGTCCACGCCGCTGTGACCTGAAACCCGAAAAGCGTTCTCTCTGTCCCTCAACTCGGAATATTCCAACTCTTGGTTCGGAATATTCCAAGAAATGCGTATGCGGGTGGAGCGGGTAGAAGGAAGTGATGACAGAGAACGCCGACGAATCGGGTAGCAATCCCGAGAGTGGAGCGGGTCAGTCGTCCGCCCAACTCTCGGTGCCGGAGATGGACTGTCCCTCCTGTGCCGGGAAAGTCGACAGGAGTCTCGGGCACCTCGACGGCGTCGTCGAGACCGACCTGCGGCCGACGACCGGCACGGCCACGGTCACGTACGACCCGGGCCGTCTCTCCGAGGCGGACGTGGTCGGGGCGATTGAGGGAGCAGGGTACACGGTCGACAGCGTGGCCGACCCGGACGGGGAGAGCGACAGCGTCGAGGTCGCGCCACCCTCAGAGGTGTGGACGAGTCCCCGTGCCCTCAAAACGTGGATAGGTGCGGTGTTTCTCACCGCCGGACTCCTCTTCGAGTTTCTCCTGACCGGGGCCAACCCCGAAGTAGCGAGCGTCCTCGATTACCCGCTGACGCTCGCGGACGGCCTGTTGCTCGTGGCAGTCGCCCTCAGCGGGCTTCCGGTCGTTCGGGACGGCCTCTACTCGGCGAAAAACCGGAGCCTGGACATCGACCTGCTGATGGGAACGGCAATCGTCGCCGCGACCGGCATCGGGTACTTCGTCGAGGCCGCGACGCTGGCGGTCCTGTTCAGCATCGCCGAACTGCTCGAAGAGTACGCGATGGACAGGGCCCGCGACTCGCTGCGCGAACTGATGGAACTCTCGCCAGACGAGGCGACAGTGCGACAGGAGACCCCAGCGACCGACGAGAGCGAGGCCTCCGAACGAGCGAGCGGGGAGCGGGAGCGACCCGCGAACCGCGATGGCCAAGAGCGGACCGTGCCGGTCGACGAGGTGACCGTCGGTGAGACGGTCGTCATCCGCCCCGGCGAGAAAATTCCCCTCGACGGGACGGTGCTGGACGGCGAGAGCGCAGTCGACGAGTCACCCATCACCGGCGAGAGCGTTCCCGTGGACAAGACGACGGGTGACGAGGTGTACGCGGGTGCCATCAACGAGGAGGGTTACCTGGAAGTGGAGGTCACGTCGCTGGCGTCGGACTCGACGCTCTCGCGCATCATCGAGATGGTGCAGGGCGCACAGGCCAAACAGACCGAGACCGAGCAGTTCGTCGACCGGTTCGCGGGGTACTACACGCCCGTCGTCGTCGTACTGGCGATTCTGACTGCGGCCGTTCCGCCGTTGCTCGTCGAGGACGCCGTCACGCTGGGGATGGCGGGCGTTACGCACACCTTCACCGGGGGCTGGGGGACCTGGTTCATCCGCGGACTCACCCTACTCGTTATCGCCTGCCCATGTGCGTTCGTCATCTCGACGCCCGTCTCCGTCGTCTCGGGAATCACGAGCGCCGCGAAAAACGGCGTGCTCATCAAGGGCGGCAACTACCTCGAAGCGATGGGCGAGGTCGACGCCGTCGCCCTCGACAAGACCGGGACACTCACGAAGGGCGAACTCGCGGTCACCGACGTCGTCCCGGTCGGCGGGACGGACGGAGCGACGCTGCTCCGGTACGCCGCCGGGGTCGAACGCCGCAGCGAACACCCCATCGCCGACGCGGTTCTCGCCCGCGCGGCCGACGAAAGGGTAAACGACCTGCCCGAACCCAGCGGGTTCGAGAGCCTGACCGGGCGGGGCGTCAGCGCCGACGTCGACGGCACGACCTACTACGCGGGCAAACCGGCGCTGTTCGAGGACCTCGGCTTCGAGTTCTCTGCCCGCGCGACGACCGACGGCGGGGCGGTCGCCGAGGAACCCGCGGGGGGCGTCCCCGCCGAGGTGCTGGCCGACCTGGAACGCGAGGGGAAGACGGTCGTCCTCGTCGGAACGGAGACGGAACTGCTGGGAATCATCGCGGTCGCCGACGAGGTGCGGCCGGAGTCCAAGCGGGCCGTCGAGCGACTCCAGGACCTGGGAGTCGGTCGCGTCGTCATGCTGACCGGCGACAACGAGGGGACCGCCCGCGCTATCGCCGAGCAGGTCGGCGTCGACGAGTACCGTGCCGAACTGCTCCCCGAACAGAAGGTCGAGGCCATCGAGTCGCTCCAGGCGGCGTACGGCGACGTGGCGATGGTCGGTGACGGCATCAACGACGCGCCGGCCCTCGTCGCGGCGGAGGTCGGCATCGCGATGGGTGCCGCCGGGACCGACACCGCGCTCGAAACGTCCGACATCGCGCTGATGGGCGACGACATCGGAAAACTGCCCTACCTGTATGCACTGTCGCACACGGCCAACGGCGTGATCCGACAGAACATCTGGTCGAGTCTCGGCGTGAAAGCGCTGCTCGCCGTCGGCGTTCCGCTGGGATACGTG
>PXQO01000049.1:0-16082 GCA_003021285.1 Halobacteriales archaeon QH_2_65_14
GCGCTTCCCTCGCGTCGCTCGGTCCAGTGCTTGGGTCGTCCGCCTTCGTCGAGACAGCGGCCCCTTCCAATCCCACCCGTGTCGGCTGGGTTATCAGGCTATGTGGGCGGGACAGGAAGGGGCTGACCGGTCGATCCGTCCCGGACGAAGCAAGCACCGGACCGCAGGGAGGAGCGCAGCGAGCGCGTGGCCGACCGCAGAGAGGCCACGGCTTGCTCGAACGGCGAGCGCAGCGAGCCGTGAGAGTCCCGGACGGTCGAGCGGTCAGGGGCTTCCATGCGGGTGCTCGGAGTGATTTCGGTAGTTGCTCATTCGCCGTTGTCGTCGCTTCCTAAGTTAACGGTGCCCCTGCCCGGAATTATCGACGTTTTCGGCCCCTGAAACGGGATATCTGTGACACCACGGCGGGACATACTCACAACGACCACTATGATTTTACGGGCTCGTCGAGCAGCGATTCGAGGTGGCGCTTCGTTCCGTCGTCGGGCGGCTCGTGCGGCGAGCGGGGATGGCCGGCAGGGGCCCCGCGTTCGCGCATCGCCCACTTCAATCCAGGAACGCCGTACTTCGCGGTCACGGCCGCGTTCACGTCGGCGAGCGCCGCGTTCAGCTCCCTCGCCCTGTCGGGGTCGTCGTCGTGCACATCGAAAATCTCGGCGACCCGCTCGGGGAAGAGGTTGACGAGTGCGAGGATACCGCCGGTCGCACCTGCGTCGAGTGCCGCCCCAAGAACGCCACCGCTGCCGACCAGCATGTCGAACTGTTCGCCCGCGACGCGTTGCTGTGCCCGGACGAGGTCACCGATGGACCCCGAGGAGTCCTTCAGTCCGGCAATCGTTGGGTGGGAGGCGAGGTCACCGACCGTCTCGGGGTCGAGACGGACGCCGGTGTGGGCCGGGACGGAGTAGAGATACAGCGGGAGCGAAATCCTGTCGGCCAGATCGCGGTAGTACGCCGCGAGCGTATCCTGGTCGTGGTGGTAGTAGAAGGGCGTGACCACGAGCGCCGCGTCGGCACCCGCCTCCGTCGCGGCCTGGGTCGCTTCCACGGTTTCGCGCAGGCCCGGATGGCCGGTCCCCGCGAGAACGGGAACGGAGGCCTCGTCGACGACCGTCTCGACGACCCGCCGGCGCTCCGCGAACGTGAGCAGTTCCGCCTCGCTGTTCGAGCCACAGGGGACGAGAAAGTCGACGCCCCGCCGTTCGACCCAGCCGACGAGGTTCCGGAGCCTGGAGTAGTCGACGTCGCCGTTCTCCTCGAATGGCGTGACCAGTGGTGGACCGACGCCGTGCATAGTTGGGTCTCGGCTCGGTCCGTCTTGAATTGTGGGGACTGCGTCGGAGCCGGGCGATTCGACACACCAGGTACACAGTCGACACCGGCGGACGGGAGTCTTTTAGCACGCTGGCACCGTACGTAACCGAGCGATGACGCGTTACCGTCACCGCCGCCGGCGGGCCACGCGTTCCTCGGCGGTTTCCTCGGTGACGAGTTCATAGAGGAGCGCGCGCTCGCCCTCCCCGGAGGGGCGCAGGATGCGGCCGAGTCGCTGGGTGAACTCCCGCTCGCTGCCCGACCCGGAGAGGACGACGGCCACGTTCGCGTCGGGAACGTCGACCCCCTCGTCGAGGACGTTCGCGGTCACGATGCGGGAGTACTCTCCCTGGCGGAATCGCTCCAGAATCTCGCGGCGTTCGGCCGCACCCGTCTCGTGCGTAATCGCGGGCAGAAGGAACCGTTCGGAGAGGCGATAGACGAGGTCCGTGTGAGCGGTGAAGACGATAGTCCGGTCGCCCCTGTGGCGGTCGAGAATCCCGGCGAGGCGTTCGACCTTCCGGTCGGCGTTCATCATTACCTCGCGCGCCCGCTGTTTCGCCAGGAGCGCTTCGCGCGCCCGCGGGTCGTTCCCGGAGCGTTTCACGAGTTCCTGGTAGTCGCTCCCGCTCCGGAGCGTGATGTTCGACTGTGCGAGGTAGTCGGTAAAGACCGACTGGTGGCGCTCGTAGACCTCGCGTTCCTCGGGCGTCAGCGCCACCTCGATGCGCTTGATGTCGTAGGGGGCGAGGTACTCCCCGGCGAGTTCCTCGGCATCGATCCGGTAGACGAGTTCCCCGAGCACCTCCTCGACGACCTCGTGAGCCCCGTCCGGCCGTTCGAACGTCGCCGTGAGGCCGAGGCGTGCCGGCGCGGAAAGGAGGCGTGCGATGTCGCGGTACCCCTCGCCGCCGAGGTGGTGAACCTCGTCGAAGACGACCAGCCCGAAGCGGTTCCCGAGTTCGTCGGCCCGCAGGTACGCCGAGTCGTACGTCGAGACGGTCACGTCCTCGACGCGCTGTTCGCCCCCGCCGAGTCGCCCGGCCGGGCCGTCGAACTCCGCGGCGAGTTCCCGCTCCCACTGTTCCAGCAGATCGATGGTGGGGACCACCACGAGCGTGGGCACGTCGAGCGCCTCCATCGCCGCGATGCCGATGACCGTCTTCCCGCTCCCCGTCGGGAGTTCGAGAACGCCCCGCTCGTCGGCCGCCCGCCACGCGTCGAGGGCCTCCTGCTGGTACTCGCGGAGCCGGTAGCTCGATTCGAGCGCCAGCGCGGGCAACGCGAACACCTCGTCCTCGACGGCCACGTCCGCCGCCGCGAGGGCGTCACGTATCCCGGCGTACCGGAACGCCGGCGCACGACCCGTCTCCGTGCGCGGGTCGTACTCGACGCCCGGCAGGGAGAGGGACTCGACTGACACGCCAGTCGACTCGACCCGGATGGTCCCCTCCTCGTAGCTGAGACGAACGGTCGCCACAGTCCCCCTTCGGTCGTCGCGGTATAAGAACGATTGGCCTGGCACTTACTCGGGTTCGGTCAGGGCATAGAGGTGACCATCGTTGCTGCCGACGTAGACGGTCCCGTCGACCACAGCAGGGGAGGAAATCACCTCGCCGTCCGTCTCGAACGACCAGCGCTTCTCCCCGGTCGACGCGTCCAGCGCGTAGAGATGTCCGTCGCTGCTCCCCACGTAGACGGTGCGTAACGCTCGTGACGCCGACCGCCGCTGGCGAGGAGATGACGTCCCCGCGCGTCTGGAACGACCAGCGTTCCTCCCCGGTCGACCGGTCGAGCGCGTAGACGGCGTCGTCGTGGCTCCCCACGTAGACGGTGTCGTCGGTCACCGCGGGCGAGGAAAAGACGGACTCGCCCGTCTCGACCGACCACTGGACCGAGCCGTCGGACGCGTCCAGCGCGTACACCTGGTCGCCACCGGCGTAGACGGTCCCGTCGACGACGGCCGGTGAGGAGGCCAGGAACGTCTCCGTTTCGAACGTCCACTGTTCGGTGCCGTCGGATGCGTCCAGCGCCAGGACGCCGTTGACCGGGGTATCGGCGGTTCCGTCGAAGTCGGTCCGACCACCGAAAAACACCATCCCGTCGGCCACCGCCGGCGAGAGACTCGACAGGTTGTACCCCTCCTGGGCCCACACCTCGGTCCCGTCGCTGGCCTCGAACGCGTAGATGACGTTCGCTCCACCCATGTAGATGCGGCCGTCCGAGACGGCCGGACACACCCGCGCGAGGTTCGGCCGCGCGACGCTCCACTGCGCCGAGCCGTCGCCGGGGGCGAGCGCGGACAGGGTCCGTCCCGGGTCGTTGCGCGTCAGGAGGTAGACCGCGTTCTCGACCACTGCTGGCGAGAGAACCGCCTGGTCGCCCGACTCGACGCTCCACTGCTCGGTCCCGTCGCTCGCATCGACCGCGTACACGAACCCGTCCTGGCTACCGACGTAGACGGTTCCGTGTGCGACGGTCGGGGAACTGAGAACCTCCCCGCCCGTTCTGAACGACCACGCCTCCGTTACGCCGGCCGTGGGGCCGGTCGTGTCGGGTGCGTGTCCGGTGTTCGCGGCGTCGTACCGGAACATTGACACGCTGTCCACGCCGGACGTCCCGCCGAGCGTCTCCGAAGCGACCCACGCCCCGCCCGCGGCAACCCCGAGCGCGCCGACGCCGAGCGCGGCGAGTGTCGCCCGACGGGTGAGCAGCGACTCCTCGCGCTCCACACGCCCGACCGGTACGGGTTCGTCGTCCGACTGTGCCGGCGGTCCCACGTCCGCGTCGCCACGCTGGTCCGGCGGGGCCCCGTCCACGTCGGCGGTCCCCGGGCGGGCAGACCCGACAGCGCCCGCGTTCGAACCCGTCGGTTCGGGCCTCGCCTGCGTCTCGAACATGACTGCGCGCTTGAACGCGTAACACGAGGCGTAGCGGTCGAGGGGGTCGGGTGCGAGGGCCCGCGCCAGCACGTCGTCGAACGCCGCCCGAACGCCGGCCGCGACCGACGGCGGCAGTCGCTCGCCCGCCCGTATCGCCGCCGCTATCGCCGGCTCCGTCGATTCCCGTGTCGGTGGCTCCGTCGTCGGCCCCGTCGCTCCCGTGGGTTCCGTCGTCTCGGATGGTTCTCGTGGCGGTGGGTCCCCCGTAGCGTCCGTCGCTTCCTCCGCGGCGTCCGCCGTCGTCTCCGGCGGATTCCCCGTCTCCGACTCCGACGGTGCGTTCGAGTGCTGTCCGGTTGCGACCGGAACCTGGCCGGTCAGCGCGTAGTAGGTGACGGCACCCAGGCCATAGACGTCGGTCCGTTCGGTCGCAGCCGTCGGCTCGTCGAGCTGTTCGGGCGGGGTGTACGGCGACACCGGTCGGTCACCGCTCGCCACCCGGAGGGACCGTTCGAGCGGCCAGTCGATCAGCGCACGCAGGCCATCGTCCGCGGAGACGACGCGAACGAGTTCGGGGGCGAGTGCACCGTGGGTGACCTCGGCGCTGGCCGCGTGCCGGAGCGCCTCGGCCGCATCGCCAGCGACCGTCCGGACCGCTTCGACCGGGAGTGGCGGCTCGGTCTCGAACAGTGGCGTCCCGTCAGCAGCGACCGCGACCCACGGCTGTGGGGTCGTGCCCCGAGCGTGGACGGTGACGACGCCGGGATGGTCGTCGAGGGAGTCCCACTGCTCGACAGTCCGTTCGAAGGCGGACTCAAGCGCCGGCTCGGAAACTGTCGGAGCCAGCACGAGCAGACGAACGGGTTCGGACAGGCCATCGAGTCGCCCGGCGTACCGGTCGAGGAGGGGTCCCTCGGAGCGGCGTTCGGCGGCGCGGACGCCCGGGGCCTCGCGGGCAAAACGGACGGCAGGATTTGACATGGCTGTCGCTGTCCGCCCGTTGGACGCCAGCGCATTTCAGGATGTCGTGTCGCGTCTTCGACTCGTCAGGTCGGTGTCGGGGAATCCAGCCACTCCCGCCGGCGAGTGCAGTCACCGCTACCGGCGGGATGGAGGGAAACACAATCTCTTTCCGGCGGCCCTCCCAAGGCCAGGGTAATGGCGGAGTGTGACGTCTGTGGCGAAGAAGAGAGCATGCCGTATCACTGTCGTCACTGCGGTGGAACCTACTGCGGGGACCACCGGTTGCCCGAGGCGCACGACTGCCCCGGGCTCGAAAACTGGGAGAGCACCGGCCCGGTGTTCGACAGCGGCTTCGACGACCAGGTCATCGGTGACGACGACGGGGGCGGCGGTGTGGCGTCGAAACTCGGCATCGATACCGGTCCCGGCGGGACGTTCTCGTATTTCAAGGGGAACGTGACCTACCTCTTCCTGTTGTTGATGGCAGTGACGTTCACGCTGCAACTCATACTCGAACCCATTCTCGACCCGGCGACCTGGGATGCGATTTTCGTCTTCTCGCCCGACAACCCGCTGTTCGTCTGGACGTGGCTCACGTCGATTTTCGCACACGGGAGCTTCCTGCACATCCTCTTTAACGGCATCGTCATCTACTTTTTCGGCCGGCTTGTCGAACAGTACGTCGGCTCGCGGGCGTTCGCTATCCTGTTCATCGTCAGCGGCATCCTGGCCGGCGCGGGGCAGATTCTCTTCCAGATTCTCGGTCCCGGCGGTGCCGGCGTCGTCGGTGCCAGCGGTGCCGCGCTCGCGCTGATGGGCGTGCTGACGGTACTGAAACCCGACCTCACGGTCTACCTGTACTTCATTATCCCCCTGCCCATCTGGGTGCTCACCGGCGGGACGGTCGTCATCAGCTCCCTGTTCATCGCCCTCGGGAACCCCGGCGCGGGCAACATCGCCCACGTCGCCCACCTCATCGGCGTGCTCATCGGACTCGCCTACGGCTACCACGTCAGGGACCGCGTGCGCCTCCCGAGCCAGTATCGCTTTGGCGGCCCTGGCGGCCCCGGTGGCCCTGGCGGTCCCGGCGGCGGCGGTGGCCCCGGTCGAGGTCGGTTCTGATGGAGCCGGTGCGACCGGAGTTCGTCCCCGACCCGTCACTCTCGCGCGAGGAGATGGAAACCCTCCAGCGCGACATCGCTGCCACAGCCATCTTCGAGGACACACTCGAAACGGACCCCACCGCGGCCTCGTTCGACGACCCGCCCGTCGTCGCGGGCGTCGACCAGGGATTCCGGGGAGACGACGCGACCAGCGCCGTCGTGGTCATGCAGGGAGGGGAGGTCATCGAACGCGCCTCCGCGACGAGGGAGACGCGGATTCCCTACATTCCGGGGCTGTTGAGTTTCCGCGAGGGCGGTGCGATTCTGGCCGCGTTCGAGGTGCTGGAGCACGAACCGGACGTCGTCCTCGTCGACGGGAGCGGGCGGATTCACTTCCGCGAGGCCGGCCTGGCGACCCACATCGGCGTGACGCTGGACACTCCCACGGTGGGCGTCGCCAAGAGCCTGCTGTGTGGTCGCCCCCGCGAGTCGCTCGACGACCCGCTCCCGGAAGGCACGCGCGTCGCCATCGAGGCCAACGGGAACGTGACGGCCCCCGACGGGACGGTAATCGGGTACGCCGTCCAGACCAGGCAGTACGACTCCGGGAACCGGCACATCAACCCGCTGTACGTCAGTCCCGGTCATCGCGTCGGTGTGGAGACTGCCGCCGACATCGTCGAACAGTACACCACCGACTACAAGCTTCCCGAACCGACGCGACTCGCAGACAGCTACGCCGCCGAAGTGGTGCGGTCCGGAGAGTAATCGGCAGGTGAACTGTTGAAAGGAACGCTAGCGACTGCATTTTCGAACAGCATGAAAGCCCCGGCCGGCTACGCTCCCGGGACTCGCTGCGCGCTCACTTTGTTCGCGTGCTTGCATCGTCCGGGTTCGCGTAGCCGGCCGCCCCTTTCAGTCCCGCCCGACGTGGCTTTCCAGGCCGGGCGGGACTGAAAGGGGCCGGTCGTCTCGACGACGGCGGGCGACGCAAGCACCGCAGTGAAACGAGGAGCGCAGCGAGCCCCCCGAGTCGAGACGACCGGGGGCTTTCATGCTGCTCACAACTCCGTTGAAGCCCTCCAAGTTGAAGAGTGAGCTTCTGAACCATCCCCGACAATACTGGACCGGCAGACCCAAAAGCGACGGTTGCCTGGGCCGAGATATGACCGAGTCGCTCATCGACCTGCTGCGGGAGGCGGACGCCGTCCGGTTCGGCGAGTTCGAACTCTCCCACGGCGGCACGAGCAACTACTACGTCGACAAGTACGTCTTCGAGACGAACCCTGACTGCCTGTCGGCCATCGCAGCGGCCTTTGCCGACCGCGTCGGCGGGACGAAACTGGCCGGCGTCGCGCTCGGGGCGGTCCCGCTGGCCGCGGCCACGAGCGTGGCGTCGGGTAACCCCTACGTCATCGTCCGCAAGCAGGCCAAGGAGTACGGCACCGGCAACCGCATCGAGGGCGAACTCGACCCGGGCGAAGAGGTGGTCGTCCTCGAAGACATCGCAACCACAGGGCAGAGCGCCGTCGACGCCGTCGAGGCGCTGCGCGAGGCCGGCGCGACCGTCGAGCGCGTCCTCGTGGTCGTCGACCGCGAGGAGAGCGCCCGCGAGCACCTCGCCGAGGCCGACGTCGAACTCGAATCGCTCCTGACTGCCTCCGAACTGCTCGCCGACGCCGACCTGGACGAGAAGTAACTCAATAAGCGTCCGCTCTGCCCGTTTCGCTATACCGTGAAACCTCGCCAGTCGAGCGGCTCTCAATCCGCTGGCCGGTCACCGAACCGCGCGTAGAGGTAACCGAGTCCACCCAGACCGGCCAGCGCTCCGGTCACGCCGAATCCCGGGCCATCGTCGTCAGCGGATTGCGTCGGCGATGACTCGGGTTGTGTCCCCGTTCCGGTTGGCGTCGGAGACGGCGTTTCCGTCGGCGTCGGCGTCGGGCTAGGCGTCGGTGTGGAGGGAGACTGCTCGATGTCGAATTCCGACTGGGCGGCACGCCAGCTGTGGTGGTGACCGGTCGTGCCGAGGGCGACGTGGGAGTCCTCGCTCGACCCCTCGACGTCAACGTCCAGTGCGATGACACCCCTGTCAGTCCCGACAAAAAGGGTACCGTCGACGACCAGTGGTGACGAAAGCCCTTGGACACGCAGGTCCGTTACCCATCGTCTTTCGCCGGTGTCAGTATCGAGTGCAAATATGTCACCAGTCCAGGAACTGGCGAAGAGGGTATCGTCGGCGACTGTCAGTGCGGACGAGAATGTACCTTCATTAATACCAGACCACTTTCGGTCACCGGTCTGTGTATCCAGTGCAAAGAGGTTATCGAATCCAGTTTCTGTTGCCCCGAAATAGACCGTCTCGTCCGCGACGGTTGGTGAACCCTCAATCTCATATGGAATCGCACCCTCCTCATGCTTCCCCTCGAATTCCCACTGTTTCTCACCGGTGGCGGCATCCAGGGCATAGAAGAATCGGCTGTAATCACCGACGAACACAGTCCCATCTGCGACTGTCGGAGAGACTGTCACTTCGTTCGTGGTTTCGAACTCCCAGTCTTTTTCGCCTGTATCAGCGTCAATAGCATAGACACTGTGGTCGTCACTGCCAAAAAAGACTGTCGCACCTGAAGCACCTGCAGAACCGTCCGTTTCGTCATCGACGGTAGCAACGGTAGGCCCTTGCCATATCGAACCGCCGGTTTCGAACTCCCAGTCCTTCTCACCGGTTTCGGTATCCAATGCGTAGAGGGAGCTATCGTTACTGCCGACGAACACGCGGCCCTCCGCTACTGTCGGCGATGAATAGACCCAGTCCTCGGTTTCAAACGTCCAGCGTTTCTCGCCAGTCTCAATATCAAGCGCATACACGTGGTTGTCAAGACTGCCGATGAAAACTGTTTCTTCTGTCACCTGTGGTGCGGTATTGACTTCGTCGCCTGCTTGGAACATCCAGTGTTTCTCGCCGGTTTCGGCGTCTATTGCAAAGACTTTGCCATTGATGGCGCCGGCGAACACAGTTTCGTCGACGACTGTCGGTGGTGTCTTCGAGTAGGCACCGGTCGGAAAGCACCACATTTCGGTCGGGCCATCCTCCTGGGTCCTGGCCGGTCGGGCACGGGCCACACCGACAGTCGAGAGGAGGGCACAACCGGCGGTCGACCCGAGGAACCGGCGACGGCTTACCAGGGGACGGTCGTCATCAGCACTGGATGGATCGAAGGACATCAGTCGCTTGGGTCTGGTCCTTACGTGTTGTTGGATTCGTAATAAGTTTGGTGATTTCGCAGGTGCGCAACGGATAGCAGTTGGGTGATTGAGGCTGGGCAGGAACTACAATCAGAATGAAAGCCCCCGGCCCCTTTCATGCTGTTCACGCCCTCGCGTGTCTTCTCAGACAGTACCAGAAGAAAGAAAATCCGTCTCACTCCTCGGACTCGTAGTGTTCGCCGGCGGATTCGGGCATCCGGGTTTTCCCGACGAACGTGAGCACGATGAGTACGGCGACGTAGGGGATGATACCGATGAGCGTCGAGGAGAGTTCGATGCCGGGCACGCGCTGAATCTGGAGCTGGAGCGCGTCGAGCCCGGCGAAGAAAAACGCCGACAGGAACGCCCCGACGGGGTTGTAGTTGGCGATGAGATAGGTGGTGAGACCGATCAAGCCACGGCCACTCGTGATGGTTTCGCCGCCGCCGACGAACTGGCCGGCGTTGAGCGCCAGGCCGGCACCGCCGATGCCACAGTAGATGCCCGAGAGGAGCACGCCGGCGTACCGGACCTTCCGGACGCTCACGCCGGCCGTGTCGAGCGTCTTGGGGTCCTCGCCGCTGGCCTGGAGGTGTTTGCCAAACGCCGTCCGGTTCAGCAGGTACCACGAGAACGGCACGGCGAGCAACATCAGGTACACCGGCGGCGTCGCGCGGAACAGCACCTGACCGACGTAGGGCAGGTCCGAGAGCAGCGGAATCGACAGTGGGTCGAACGAGCCGACGCTGTCGCTGTTGACCGTCCCCCAGATGATGATGCTCCCGAACGGTGCGAAGCCGAGCGCGATCAGCCAGACCGCGAGGCCGGCGATGATCTGGTCGGCCTTGAACTCGATGCAGATGATCGCAAACAGGAGCGTGACGAGGAGGCTTGCCAGCACGCCGCCGAACATGGCGAGCATCCGGCCGGCGTCGCCCTGGTCGCCGAGCAGCCACATGACCGCGATGGCGGTAAACGCCGAGATGATCAACAGCCCTTCGAGGCCGATGTTGATGACGCCGGACTTCTCGGCGAAGATGCCCCCCATGCCCGCGAACGCGATGGGGACGGTAAACCGGAGCGCGGACCGGACGTACGAGGCGTCGACGATGCCGACGACGTCCGCACCGAGTTCGCGCAACCCGGGAACGAGGACGACGGCGAAGACCAGCACGACGAACAGGCCGATAACGAGACCGACGACAGGGCCGAGTCGTTTCGGGGGTTCCGCGTTAGCCATCGGTCTCACCCCCGTCAGTGCCGTAGCCGGCGTAGCTACCGATCATGCGGAAGAACTCCGGCATGGCGACAAAGAGGATGATGAGTCCGCGCAGCACCTCGACGAGTTCCGGCGGGACGCCGAGCGCGAAGTCGATCTGCAAACTCCCACCTTTCAGTGCCCCGAACAGGAGCGACGCCGGGATGACCCCGAGGGGGTTGTTGCCCGCCAGGATGGAGACCGCGATGCCGTCGAACCCGAGCGGCGGCATGTCGGTCTCCCATCGGTAGTGGACCATCAGCACGTACATCGCGCCGGCGATGCCGCCGAGCGCGCCCGACAGCGTCATGCTCGCCACGATGTTGCGCTTCGCGTTGACGCCGCCGTAGTCGGCCGCCTCGGGTGCGAGGCCGCTCGTTCGCAGGTCGTAGCCGACGACCGTGCGCTCGTACAGCAGGTACAGCGCAATCGCGGCCGCGAGGCCAAACAGGAGCACCAGGATCGAAAACCGGGTGCCGTCGATGGTCGGCGGCAGGCGCGCGAAGTCGGGAATCGGGGTCGTCTGGACCGAGTCGGTCGTCGTGTCCCCGACGTGGTTGCGGACGAGGTAGAACGCGATACCCATGGCGACGAAGTTGAGCATGATCGTCGTGATGACCTCGTGTGCGTCGGCGTACGCTTTCATCAGGCCGGGAAGCGTGCCGTACAGGCCCCCGATGACCGTCGCGACGACCACGGCCAGCGGGACGATGACGACCGTCCCGACGACGTTCTCGGGAAGGGACGGAGCGACCCAGACGATGGTGAGCGCGCTACCGAGCGCCCCGAGGACCATCTGTCCCTGGGTCCCGATGTTGAACAGCCCCGCCCGGAACGCCACAGCCACCGACAGCCCCGTGAACAGCAGGACGCTCGTCTCCTGGAGCGTCAGGCCCAGGTTGGTCAGCGACCCGAACGCGCCGGCCCCTTCGAAGAGCGTGAGGTACATCTCGATGGGGTCGTAGCAGAACTCCCGCCCGGCGAAGACGAACGCCGGGTCCCGACACGTCGCGGGGATGCCGGCGAGGAGAACGATGACGCCGCCGACGACGATGGCGAACAGAAGCGACGCGAAACTGATGACGACCCGTTCGAGGACTGTCGCGTCGACGAGTCGGTCCAGCAACCGTTCCAGGTCCGCCCGGTTCATTGGCCACCCCCCGCGGGGCGCTCGCCTGCCATCAACAGCCCGACCTCCTCCTCGGTCACGTCGTCGGGGTCGACGACATCCATGAACTGGCCGTCGTATATCACCGCCATCCGGTCGGAGAGGCGCTGTACCTCCTCCAGTTTCGAGGAGACCAGCAGGACGGCGATCCCCTCGGTCCGAAGGTCGAGCAGGCGGTTGTGGATGAACTCGATGCTCCCGATGTCGACGCCCCGGGTCGGCTGTGAGGCGACCACGAGCGACGGGTCGCGCTCGAACTCCCGGCCGACGACGAACTTCTGCTGGTTGCCACCCGAGAGCGACCGTGCAGTGGTGTCCCTGTCGGGTGGACGGACGTCGTACTCCGCGATGACGTCGTCGACGTACTCGCCGGTTGCGTCCCAGTCGATGAACGGCCCGTTCGAGAACCGGGGGAGCGTCTGACAGCCGAGCAGCCCGTTCCGCAGGAGGTCGTACTCCAGAACGAGGCTCCTGTGCTGTCGGTCCTCGGCGATGTACGCCATGCCGGCACCGATCCGCCCGCGCCGCGACAGGGCGGTGACGCCCTCCCCGTCGAACGTGATCGTACCCGACTCGACGGGCCGGAGGCCGGTGATCGCCTCCACGAGTTCGGACTGTCCGTTCCCGTCGACGCCCGCGACGCCGAACACCTCGCCGGCCTGGACGGAAAACGAGACGTCGTCGACCGCCCGGATGCCCCTGTCGTCCTCGACGACGAGGTCGTCGACGGCGAGCGTCGTCGAGCCGTACTCGACCGGGTCGCTCGTGACGTCGAACAGGACGTCCCGGCCGACCATCATGCTCGCGAGTTCCTCGCGGGTCGTCTCCGCGGCACGGACCGTCTCGACGAGTCGCCCGTCGCGGAGGACGCTGATCCGGTCGGCCGCCTCCAGCGCTTCACCGAGTTTGTGCGTGATGAAGATGATCGTCTTGCCCTCGTCGATCAGCTCCTCGAACATCCCGTACAGCGCTTCGACCTCCTGTGGCGTCAGGACGGCAGTCGGTTCGTCGAGGATGAGGATTTCGGCCCCCCGGTAGAGGGCCTTGAGAATCTCCACTCGCTGTTGTTCGCCGACGCTCGTCTCGTGGATACGGTCAGTCGGGTCGATGTCGAATCCGTACCGCCCCGCGAGGTCCCGCGTGGTCCTGATAGCGGCCGTCTCGTCGGTGAGCAAGCCGAAGAACCTCGTCGGTTCCGCGCCGAGGACGACGTTCTCCGCGACGGTCATCGGCTTGACCAGCATGAAGTGCTGGTGGATCATCCCGATACCGGCGTCCATCGCGTCCCGGGGCGAGTCGAACTCGCGCGGGACGCCGTCGACGGACACCGTCCCCTCGGTGGGTTCGTAGAACCCATAGAGGATGTTCATCAGCGTCGTCTTGCCGGCACCGTTCTCGCCGACCAGGGCGTGAACTGTCTCGCGTTCGACCGCGAAATCCACGTCGTCGTTCGCGACCACGCCGGGGAACCGCTTCGTAATGCCCTCCATCTCGACCGCGTACGTCGACGACTCCTCGCCGGCACGAGCCCCCGTCTGATCGCTCATGATGGCTACAGGTCGTCGAGATTGTCGGGAACGCTGATCTCGCCGTCGATGATCGCCTGGCGGGTCGAGTCGAGTTCGTCCGTGATCTCCGACGGGAGTTCGCCCTCGAAGTCCTGCCCGATGACGGCACCGACGCCGTCTTCCGCGAGGCCGAGGTCGTTAATCTGGCCACCCTGGAACTCGTCGTTATAGACGTTCCCTGCCGACCCGTAAACGGCCGTGTCGACCCGTTTTATCATCGACGCGACGATGACGTCGGAGAACTCCGACGCCGAGAGCGACTGGTCGCTGTCGACGCCGATTGCGTACCTGCCCTCGGACTGGGCCGCCTCGAACACGCCGGCACCGGTCCCGCCCGCGGCGTGGTAGACGACGTCGGCCCCGTCGTCGTACATCCCGGTCGCGATCTCCTGGCCGGTCGCCGGGTCGTTCCAGTCGCCGGCGTACGCGGACGTGAATTCGATGTCCTCGCTGACGTGCTGGACGCCGGCCTGGTAGCCCGCCTCGAACCGTTCGATGAGGGGAATCTCCTTGCCACCGACAAACCCGACCATCTGTTGGTCGGGGTTCGTCGACCCCCCGCCGTGGTCGTAGTCCATGCCGGTGAGCATCCCCGCGAGGACGCCGACCTGAAACGACCCCTCGTGTTCGCGGTAGACGTAGCTGGCGACGTTGCCGAGGGGACCCTCCTCGGTCTGGGCGACCGCGTCCACGATCATCCAGTTCTGGTCGGAAAACTCCTGGGCGTTCTCGACGAGGTCCGTCTCCTGGACGAACCCGATACAGCAGATCAGATCGAAGTCCGGGTCCGACGACCTGGCGAAGTTCCGCTGGAGTTCGCCCACGTCGGCCGGCGCGTCCGGTTCGGCGTTCTGGAACTCGAGGCCGTACTCCTCCTGGGCCTGCTGGATGCCCTCGTGGGCCATGTCGTTGAACGACTGGTCCCCGAGGCCGCCCGTCGCGTACACCATCCCGACGTTCATGTCGTCCATGCCGCCGTTTCCACCGGTGTCGTCCCCGCCGGTGTCGTCACCGTCGCTGTCGCCACCTTCCCCGTCGTCCATTCCCCCGTCGTCATCGCCGCCGCCGTCGTCGCCGCCGCCGTCGTCGCCCACACATCCGGCCAGCAGTGTCACTAGTCCCGCCCCGGTACCTGCGATGAACGTGCGTCTGTCCCACGCCATGACTGTCATTGTGAGACACACCACCTTATATCTACAGTTACAAACCAGTCAGGTTACACGTCAGCGGTCATCTGATGGCTCACTGCCGTTTTTGACAAGTCACGTGGCTTCCGACCATGGGACAGTTAGTGGTTGTTGTGATTAGTTACTGCCGTGGAGTCACTCCTCGCCCGTTTCAGCCGCCGAAACGGGGATACTTTCGCGCCGGGCCGAAACGAGTCACAACAACCACTAAGTCATGGGGAACGGGCGGGTCTGTACCGACGCCACACAATTGCGTCCGATTCTTGTACGTGCACGTCGTACCTGCCGTCGATGGCAAACCTCGAACTCTACGAACTCGAAGGCTGTCCATACTGTGCGAAAGTGAAGCGGAAACTCGACGAACTCGACCTGGAGTACGAGTCACACATGGTCCCCAGGAGTCACAGCGAGCGGACCGAGGTCGAGGCAGTCAGCGGGCAGACCGGCGTCCCGGTGCTGGTCGACGAGGAGCACGACGTCGAGGGAATGCCCGAGAGCGACGACATCGTCGCGTACCTGGAAGAGACGTACGCGTAGGTCCACAGCGACGGACGGCCGTTTTCTACCGGTCCGTCGGGAAAACGGGGGTATGTACTCGCGCAGTCTCGCGGCCAACCTGACGCCGCTTTTCGCGGTCATCACCCTCCCGCTGGGAATTTTGACCGCACCCCTCGTGAGCTTCCAGGCCGCCCTCGTGGTCTTTGTCGTCGGCTGGCTACTCCTGACGCCCGCGTCGGCTATCCCGTTCGGGTAGCCTGCACCACCGGGGGTGTCTGCCGCGAGGCCTCCCTGCGGTCGGCCTCGCTACTCCCCCCGCAACAGATCATCCGCCAGTAGCGGGACGAACGTGCCGACGTCTGTGACCATCCCGATGGCGTGGGAGCTGCCGCGGTCGATGAGCTGCGTGACGGTCGAGGGGTCGATGTCGACACAGACGGTCCTGGTGGTCGAGGGGAGACAGTTGCCGACGCCGACGGAGTGAAGCAGCGTCGAGAGCATCAACACCAGATTCGCGCGGTGTGCCTGCTCGCGGATGGCGTTCTGGGCCTCGATAGAATCGGTGATGGTCTCGGGGAGCGGGCCGTCGTCGCGGATCGAGCCGGCGATGACGTAGGGGACGTCGCCGGTGATACACTCGTACATCACGCCGGAGTTGACGAGGCCGTCCTCGATTGCCGCCTCGATGCCGCCGGCGCGGATGATCTCGCTGATGGTGTAGATGTGGTGTTTGTGTCCCTTCCGCGGGTGGTCGAGGCTCTCGGTGTCCATGCCCAGCGAGGTGCCGTAGATGTCGCGTTCGAGGTCGTGGACGGCGAACCCGTTCCCGGTCGAGAGCATGTCGACGTAGCCCGCACGGACGAGTCGGGCCATGTCCTCGCGGGCGCCGGTC
>PXQO01000049.1:16310-25920 GCA_003021285.1 Halobacteriales archaeon QH_2_65_14
ACCGCACAGTCCATCTCGATGTTCTCGACCGGGAGCCACCCGCCCTCGTAACGGACGTCCGTCGGATGGTTCGTCGTCGAGTAAAACCCCTCCGGGACGACCATGTCCGCCGGTGCCGGTTCGAGTGTCACGTCGTCCGGTTCCGTCGGGTTCGCGCCGTTCTGGTGGAGTTCGTGAACGATTGCCTGAAGGTGGGTCTCGTCCTCGCCCTCGACGACCAGCCGTGCGTATGACTCCTCGGTCTCGTGGCGACCGACGTCGAAGACCTCGACCTCGAACGAGCCACCCATGTCCATGATGAGGCCGAAACACCGCTGCATCATCCCCGAGTCGATGATGTGTCCCTGGAGTTCGACCGTTCGTGAGACAGCCATGGCTCCACCATGGCGGGGAGACTCAAAGACGGTTTGGGCTCCCCCACCAGCCACACAGCATCCACACGCAGGGACGTTTCTGCTCAGCTACTGTACGACCTGACAGGATTTCAGCGGGACCTGCTGTACGTCATCGCGGGCGGAGAAGAACCATATCCTCGCAGGACCCAGAGGAGTTAGAGGACCGTCTGGGCAAGCCCGAGGAAAATAAAGAATATCTGCCCGAACGCGAGACCGCGAACGGTGACCGCCATCGACTGGGTGGCGTTGCCGCCCATCCCGGCGACGACCGGCATATACACCGTGAGGAGCGTGAACGCCTGTATCGTGTCCTCGAACAGCCAGACAGGAGAGGACGCCCCTGCGGAGGTCCAAACGGCGTACGCTACACTTTTTAGCTGTTCGTGGCTGGCATCCGGTATGGAGGTCGATCAGGGGCTGTTCCCCAGGCTGATGGTCGGCGCGTTCGCCCTCGCAATCCTGGGGTTCATGGTCCGGGGATTCGGACAGCTGGTCGTGGGCTCGTCGACCGCCCGACTCGTCGCCACGCCCGTCTTTATCCTGGGGGTCGTGTGTGCAGTCGTCGGGTTCGTCCTCTCGGTTCTCGTCAAGGTCGGAGTTCTCGATACAGAAGAGAGGTGACTAATCAGTGGGGCGCACACGCGAGGACGCAGGTGCACAGACCAGAGACGTGACGGTCGACGGGACGCGTTCGACCCGAAATCACTGAGAATCGCAGTAGATTCAAAGGTACACAAACCGATACCATAGGGGTAACCAGCCGTGGCACTCGAACAGTTTCTCGACGCCGTGGACGCGCCACCGCGGTCACTGGTCGTGGCGACCTCGCCGCGCTTCAGGATGCAATCTTGATTGTGAACTCGGACCTGTTCACCACCGGGACGCGGTCGCTCGAACGGACCGACGTGCTCGACGGACTGGCCGGCACGCGGTTCCTGCTCCGCGGCTATCCCGCGTCGGATACGGGGAAACTCCTCCTCATTCTCATCTCCCGGTACACCGAAAAGTTAGACGGCTTCTAGACGTACGACGAAGCGCTCATCGGCGACCTGACGGCGTACATTCGACGGAACCTGTGAGCGCCACCCGGGTGCGGTCACTCCCCGGTGTCAGCGTCGTCTTTCCCGTCGACGCCCTCGACGTGGTCGAGCATCCACCCCAGGTGGTCCCGGAGGCGGGCCTGGCCGCTGTCTGTCAGGTGATACACGTCGTGAATGCCGTCGGCTCTCGTCTCGACGAAGCCGGCGTTTTCGAGCGCGTCGAGCGCCCCGTAGAACGACTTCGGGTCGATACGGACGTCGTAGTGGGATTCCAGGCGGGACTTGAGCGCCTGTGCCTGGCGCGGTTCGTCGGCGAGCAATACGCAGATGTCGCGCCGACGGCCGCTCTGGAGGAACCGGGTCATGTGCTCTCTCTCTCCGGGCACACGCTTGTGTATTTCGACGTTGCTCCATAGCTCGATAATCCACCCCGACGCACTCTCAACCGGTACGTTTGCCTGTCGGGAGTCCCTGGAGAAAACTGATGACCGAGAAGGACACGTCTGCCGAGAGGGACACTACGGCAACCAGCGGCGAGGTCACGGCGACCTACCGGGAGACCGAGACGGAACGGCTGCTTTCGTTCCGGGCCGGGGACCGCGAGGCGACAGTGGCACAGAACCGCGAGGGGTACGCGATGCTCAAAGTTCGCGATTCGACGGGCGACGAGCGCGAGCGCTACTACGGCTTCGACATGGCGCTCGACCACGCCGCGGAACTGCTGGGCGTGACGCCACACGACCTGCCCGTCCCCGACGCCGCCGACGACATGGGGATGTGACCGCCTCTCAGAGTTCGCGTTCGAACACCAGTCCGACGGTCGTCCCGTCCTGTTCGACCGTGTCCGCGAGACGCCAGCCTTCGCTCGCGTGCTCGTTGACCACCGACTCGACGTTCCCCATATTTCGACCGTGCGTCCCAGTCCCGTGGATCGTGTAGACGAACTCCTGTTCTGCCATACAGTATTCAGGGACCCCAGCCACAAGAAGCCCCAGTTCGCAGACGGGCACTCGCCGCCGGAGGACCCCGTCCCGGTAGATTTAACAGAGAACTTCCCGACCCACCGGTATGGGTCTCCGGGCGGAGTTCTGGAGTATCTACCGGGAGTCGCTCCCGGTGTTGTTCGTGGCCCTTCTCGGCGGGCTGTTCGCCGGCATCATTCTGGAGGGACTGCTAGAGAGCATCTCGGAGTTCCCCGGGTTGCTCGTGATGGTGCCGGTCTTTCTGGCCACGCGGGGGAACGTCTACGGTGCGCTTGGGGGCCGCATCGCGAGCGGGCTCCACCAGGGGTTGATCGACCCCGACTTCCAGTGGGACGACCGCCTCGTGAACGCCGTGGTCGCCTCGTTCGTGAACGGCATCGGCATCTCCATCGTCATCGGCGTCGTCACGTGGCTCGCACTGCTGGTGCTTGGCTGGGAGTCGGCCACGCTCGTCCAGTTTGTCGTCATCATGTTCGTCGCCGGCCTCCTGACGTCGGTCGTGCTGATCTTCGGCCTTCTCCTGTTGCTGTTCGCCGGGTTCGACCGCGGGTACGACCCCGACAACCTCGTCGGCCCCATCGTCACCACGCTTGGGGACATCTTCGGGATGCTCTTTCTCCTGTTTTCGGTCTGGATCGTGGGGGTGACGATGACGTGATCGGTTCTCAGGGGTCGCTGGGCACGTGGGACTGGCGGACCATCGTCACCACCATGTTCCCGATGCTGATCGCACTCACAATCATCGTGCTTGTCGCCGGCATCCGGCTCGAAGAGGCCCAGGAGATGCTCACGGACTACGCCATCCTCGCGGTCATGGTGCCGACGATGGTCGACATGGGCGGGAACCTGGGAGCAATCCTGAGTTCGCGACTCACCACGCGGTTTCACCTCGGGACGACGACGCTGGACCCTCGCGACCGCGTGCTGTGGGGCAACGTCCTCGCGATACTGGCGCTCGCGGCGACCATCTTCGCGGCGCTCGCGGTCGGTGCCTACGCGCTCGGGCGGGTGGTCGGCTCGCAACTCGGCCTCGGAACACTGCTGGTCATCTCACTGACCAGCGGGATGTCGATTGCCGTCATCGCCATCGTGTTCAGTTTCGCCACGACCTACGTCTCCTACCGGCTCGGGATCGACCCCGACGACACCACTATCCCCATCGTGACGAACGTCGTCGACGTGTTCGGGATGATCATCTTCCTCGGCGTCTGTGCCCTCGTGCTCGAATTCTGATAGTGGTTGTTGTGACTCGTTTGGGCCCGGCGCGAAAGTATCCCTGTTTCGGCCCCTGAAACGGGCGAGGAGTGACTCCACGGCAGTAAATAATCAGGGGCCGGCGGCCTCCAGGAGTTCCTCCGTGGCGTTCCAGGTGCCGCGCGCGATCAACACGTCGCCGGCGGTCACCTCGTCGTCGCCCTCGGGATAGAACACCCACTCATCGTCGGCCCGGTGAATGGCGACGAGCGAGACGCCGGGAATCTCCGCCAACAGGTCGCCTGCGGTAGTCCCGGCGAGCCTGCTTTCGCGCCGGACAGTCACCCGGCGGACGGCGACCTCGCTTTCCCTGACGGACTCGGCGATGACCGGGTGGGTGTCGATGTCCCGGAGAATCCCCTCGGTGATTTCGAGCGCGGCGTCGCTTATCAGTTCGGTGCTACTGGCGAGGTGCAGGAGTCCCCGGAGCGAGACGGGGTCGTCGACTTCCCTCGCCGCCCGGAGCGTCCAGGCCTCCAGCCGGGACATGAGCGCGTCGACTTCGATTTCGAGCGAGTGGACCTCCTGGGCCAGTTCGTCGTCGTCGAACAGCACGCTGGCGTACGCGAGGTCGACGGAGAGTTCGCTGACGTTTTTCATGAGGACGATTGTGTCGACGGCGCGGGTCAGGTCGGATATGTCGTGGTCGAACTCGTCGCCGGACTCGTAGGCCTCGCCGGTCACCGTCTCGTAGACCCCGGAGAGATTCGGTTCGGCACCCCGCAACAGCAGGACGTCGCCGGTGTCGAGCGTCGTCTCGCGGTCGGGCGTCAGTACCCACTCGTCCTCGCCTCACCGAGGGCACGCCCCTCGTAGGCGGAGGAGTCCGAGACGGTGGCGCGAGCGAGCACTTCCATCGCCTCCGGGAGCGCCGTGCGGATGGCCCCCGGCAGGTCCTCCTCGCCGAGGACGACCTGTGCGATGTCGCCGGCGGCCTCGCTGATCTTCTCCGCAGCGCCGATGATGCCGAGCACGGGGGCGAGCTGTTTCGCGTCCTCGGTCGTCCGGGCGGCCAACAGCATGTTCATCCGGGCCTGCATCTGGAGTACGTCCATCTCCTCCTCCAGTTCCAGCACCTCCCCGGCGAGGTCCTCGCTGTTGTGCAGGAGCGCGGAGTACGCGAGGTCGACGATCAGCTCCGAGCTGTCTTTCATCGAGACGAGAAGGTCCTTGACGCCGACCGGCCGGTACTCGACTGCCCGCGTGTCGACACTTCCGTCGAGTGGAGCCATACGTTAGTCTACTCCCGACGCTCGTTTTATTCTATCGCCCGCACAGCCGCGACCTAGGACCTGGTCTTCCGGTAGAGCGTCTGGGCGGTCCGGAAGGCGGGCCAGCCGAGCCGCGAGAATCCCTTGCGCCACTGGATGCTCGGGACGAGTTCGCCGCCGTAGCCCTCCTTGTGCCGGAACAGCCCGTTAGCATGATCCGCCCGTGTTGTGCCGAAGTCGTAGTAGTCGAAGCCGCTGTCCTGGCCCCACTGGATTGCGTGGGCGTGCAGGAGCTGTGAGGGGTTGTACTCGAAGTAGTCCTCGTCGCCGATGCCGGCGAGGTAGTAGTGGAGCGTCGACTGTTCCTCGTCGAGGAGGTAGAGATACTGGCCAACCTCCTGGCCGTCGACGACGACAGTGAGTATCTTCAGCCGGTCGGCCAGCAGGTCACAGAGCGCCTCGTAGAAGGGGAACGCGTAGGGCTCGGCCCCGATCCGTTCGAGGTTGCGAGTGTGGGCAGCGTACTGTTTACTACATGTGAGTAGATGAGATCAACAGGAGAGGTACCTGACAGAATATCACAGTAAACCGGCCAGTAGAACGGGACAGCAGTTCCGGGGTAGTTCTGGAAAGCGGATATCCGGCCAATACTACCTTCGATTCTGAACTGTAGTGGTGAATCTGCCTTGGAATCTGAGGCAAAAACAGAATAAAGATAGAGGACGTAGCTAGAGACGGAGAATGGTCTCACGGAACACACAGATAGAGATATCGGGGATGTCGTGTGCGACCTGTGTCGGCAACGTCGAGGACGCCCTGGACGCTCTCGACGGCGTCGAGGAGGCGAGTGCCAACTTCGCCGCCGACGAGGGCCACGTCACGTACGACCCCGACCGCGTCTCGCTGGCCGAGATTTACGGGGCAATCGAGGGGGCCGGCTACGCGCCCGAACGGGCACGGCGGACCGCGGAAGCCATCGACATCATCCGGACACTATTCGCGGATGAGTACGTCGACTACGACGGCGCGCCATCGAGGCGGCGGGGTACGAACCGGTCGAGGGGGACGACGAGGACATGACCGACCAGCGCGAGCGGGCAATCGAGCGCGAACTGCGCAAACAGCGACTGCTCGTCGCCGGCGGGGCAGTGCTCACGGCCCCGTTCATCCTGCTGATGGCGGACATGGTCCCGGGGATACCGACGCTCGTCCCCGAGACGGTCCTGGGCATTTCCTTCGGGTGGGTCGAGTTCGCGTTCGCGACGATACTGCTGGCGACGCTGGGCAGGGAGTTCCTCGCAGGTGCCTATCACGCGTTCGTCAACAACCGGCAGGCGAACATGGACACGCTGGTCGCCGTCGGCACCTCGGCGGGCTACGTCTACAGTACGGCAGTCCTGTTCGGACTCGTCACCGGCGACCTCTATTTCGAGGCGGTCGCGTTCATCCTGTGGTTCATCACGGTCGGCAACTGGCTCGAAGTCAGGTCGAAGGCCCGCGCGGGAGACGCTCTCCGGGAACTGCTGGAGATGGAAGCCGAGGAGGCGACTATCCTGGTCGACGGGGGAGAGCGGACCGTCCCGCTCGACGAGGTGGAGGTCGGCGACGTGATGAAGGTCCGGCCGGGCGAGAAAATCCCGACCGACGGCGTCGTCGTCGACGGGCAGAGCGCGGTCGACGAGTCGATGGTCACCGGGGAGTCGGTCCCGGTCGAGAAAGGCGAGGGCGACGAGGTCATCGGCTCGACCATCAACGAAAACGGCGTTGTGCAGGTCGAGGCCACGAAGGTCGGCACCCGCCCTTCAGCAGATCGTCGAGCGCGTCAAGGAGGCCCAGGCCCGCCAGCCCGACGTTCAGCGCCTCGTCGACAGGGTCTCGGCGTACTTCGTGCCGGCAGTCATCGTCAACGCCGTCCTCTGGTCGGTACTCTGGTTTTTCTTCCCCGAGACGCTGTACGGGTTCTCCTCGGCGCTGGGCTCGTGGATTCCGGTGCTCGAACCCGTCGGCGGCGGTCCCGAAGTGGCGGTGCCCGGCGCGGGCGTCGGCGTCCCGCTCGTCGAGTTCTCGATGATCGTTCTCGCGAGCGCCCTGCTCGTGGCCTGTCCCTGCGCGCTGGGGCTGGCGACGCCCGCCGCGACGATGGTCGGCTCGACCATCAGCGCCCGCAACGGCGTGCTGTTCAAGGGTGCCGACGTGCTCGAACAGTCCCGGGGCATCGACGCCGTCGTCTTCGACAAGACGGGGACGCTGACCCACGGCGAGATGGAACTGACCGACGTCGTTCCCCGGAGCGAGTTCGACGGCCGTGCGACGCCCGACGGGGGTCTGGAGCCGGACGAAAGTCCGGACCCGGACCCGGACGACGGCGACCTGGAGCCCGACGGCGGCGCGCTCGCCGGCCGGGAACTCGACCGGGACCGCGTCCTCGCGGCGGCGGCGGCGGCCGAGACTGGGAGCGAACACCCGCTGGCCGAGGCAATCGTCGAGGGTGCCCGCGAGCGGGGACTCCACATCGCCGACCTCGACGAATTCGTGAACGTGCCGGGCCACGGCATCCGCGCGAGCGTCGACGGGAAGGAGGTGCTGGTCGGTAACCGCAAGCTGTTGCGCGACGAGGGCGTCGACCCCACGCCCGCAACGGAGACGATGGAACGGCTCGAAAGCGAGGGCAAGACGGCGATGCTGGTCGCCGTCGACGGCCAACTGGCCGGCGTGCTCGCGACGGCCGACCGGGTCCGCGAGAGCGCCAGGACGACCGTCCAGACGCTCCAAAACCGGGGTATCGAGGTGCTGATGCTCACGGGCGACAACGAGCGGACCGCCCGCGCCGTCGCACGGGACGTCGGCATCGACCCCGAGAACGTCCGCGCCGAGGTGCTCCCCGAGGACAAGGCCGACGCTATCGACGAGATCGAGCAGAACGGCACGCGGGCCATGATGGTCGGCGACGGCATCAACGACGCGCCGGCGCTGACCAACGCCCACGTCGGCGTCGCCATCGGAAGCGGGACCGACGTGGCCATCGAGAGCGCCGACGTGACGCTGATGCGCGACGACCCGGCGGACGTGCTCAAGGCGCTCAACGTCGCTGACGCCACCATCTCGAAGGTCCACCAGAACCTCTTCTGGGCGCTGATCTACAACGCGACGCTGCTCCCCATCGCGTCGCTGGGCCTGCTGAACCCGGCGCTGGCCGGCCTCGCGATGGCCGCCTCCAGCGTCTCCGTGATGACCAACAGTCTCGCGTTCATCAACTACGACCCCCACCGGAAGTACGCTTTCCTCCCCCTCCGGCCGCTGGCCCGCCTTCGCCGGTAGGGAGCGCCGCCCTGCTCGGGCGGAAACGCAGGTAGAAAGCTTATGCCGGCGACAGTCGAACGGCCCCGTATGCACAGGGAAGGCGTCCGTGCGTCGCCCGACGAGCGACTGGGCCGCTCACACACGGGGCGATGACGAGGGTCGACCGGCTCTGGTATCTCGCCGACGAGGCGTCTCAGCAGGCCGAACAGACATATCACCGCCTCACACAGCGCCACGGGGAGTTCCTCGAATTCGAGACCACGAAACACGTCTCGCGGGACCGGTTCCGGACGGTCGCTGAACGCATCGAGGACAACGGCGCACCCTACGGCGCACACACGCTCACGTACCGGCCGGACGGGGCACTCCTGCTGGTGTACCACGAGGCGCTCGACCTGTGGGTGCTCCCGGGCGGCGAGACCGACGGGAGCGAGCAATTCCCCGAGGCGGCACGTCGCGAACTCCGGGAGGAGGCCGGTATCGATACCGAAATCGGGGGACTCGGGATGCTCGGCCGGGTGACGTTCCACTCGGACGACCATACCACGTGGGGGGTGCTCCCGCTGTTCGAGGCCGAAACGGAGAACCGGGCCCCCAGGGTCAAGGACCCCGACGGCGAGATTACGGCGGCGAAGTGGTTCGACGAACTGCCGGCGAACACGCGCGACCGGGAGCAGGTACGACGGTGGCGAAAGCGGCGTCTCGGTTGAGACGGACAGGAAAGCGCCGTTCTTACCCGGAGTCGTCGGGCCCGTACTCGACTCCCGCCCGTTCGTCGGCGCGCATCCCTCGACGGCGTGGACGAGGTTGTCGAGGTCGACGTCGATGGCGTACAGTTCGATGCTGAACGGCGTCTCCAGGCGGTCCCGGAAGCCCGTCGCGATGACCTCGATCCAGTAGGTCGTCTCGTAGGCCATGTCGTAGAGGGGGACGACGAACTCGTCGACGTACGCCGAGAGCGCGTCGACGTCGATGCCGCTTCGTCGTTCCAGATGTCCGGGATACGGGTCGGGATACAGCGTCAGGTAGAGGTCGCCGGGAACCCGCTCGCGAGCAGTCGCGACGAACTCGGTGATGACGTGCTCGCGCCACGCGGCGCGCTCCTCGAACTCGCTTTCCTCGAACAACCGGGTACACCGGTCGCAGTGGCAGTACTCGGCCCGCGGAAAGCCGACGTCGTCGAGGCGGACGTTCTCGCAGGCGTCTGTGGCGTCCGAGACCATCTCCAGTATCCCCTCGCGGTAGGTCTCGTTGGTCGGGCAGACGTAATCCCAGTCGAAGTAGGGCCGCTCGCGCGTGGCGCGGTCGCCGTCCGCGGTGACGGGAGCGAGAGAGGGGTCGCCTTCGACGGCCGCGTTGTCGCCGAAACAGGAGATCATGTTGACCGCGCCCGAGACCGGCTGGGGCGCGCGGCCGGTCACGTCTTT
>PXQO01000049.1:25936-62528 GCA_003021285.1 Halobacteriales archaeon QH_2_65_14
AAGAACCCGCGGTCGAACTCCGCCCAGGATACTTCATCCTCGTTCCGGGTGACGACGCCGTACATGTCGGTACCGTTGACCCGAAGACACGTAACGAAACCGGTTGCGTTCCGGAGATAAGAGCAATAAGTCCCGAAACGTGAGTGAGTGTCGGAGACGGGTCGGTGAGCTGGCTCTACCGGCGCTCAATCCCTGGTAGCGAGTTTGTACACGATGACAATCGCGATCAGGGCGAGCACGACTTTCGTTTTCTTGGACATCAGTTGAACTGTCGTGATACTCGATAATAGGCTTTCTGGGCGTGCCAAAATGGTGAAAAAATTATTAAATTATACACCAGTTGGTTTAACCGGGATACACTATGACATTCCAACCTGAACGCACCCACGGAAAAATAAACCGTCGGTCCTTCCTGAAAGTGACGGGTGTGATAACTGCTTCAACCGCAGTATCCGGCTGTCTCGGAGACGGAGGAGACGGAGACGACGGGGGAGATGGTGATGACAGTGGCGGGGGAGATGGAGACGACAGCGATGGGGGAGATGGAGACGACGGCGGCGGAGATGGAGACGACGGCGGCGGAGATGGAGACGACGGCGGCGGAGACAGTAATAGTACGTCCTGTCGTCGCCCATTCGGGTCAGTTCAGTGCCGGGGCCAAGGTAAGCGGAGCCGAAGAACTCGCTACTGGTACCGTCGCAAGCGAGGGAGCTCAGATCAGCCGGTTGGAGTACTACTGGTGGGAAACCGGCGAGAGCACCGGTGGTGGAACGCGACTGTTGAACTCGGACGGAGACGTCGAAATCGGGATTGGGACGGGGAATCCAGCCTGGAGGATAGACGACCAGACGGGAATATCCAGAGAACTTGGAGAGACAGCGTACGAAACCTGGGTACAGACCAGTGTGGAGTTCGACTGGGAAAACGGGTTCGCGACCGTTACACTACAGGACCCGAACAACGAGGACAATTCGTACTCGAACGACCACCCATTGAAATCCGGCAACGACATCCAAGCGATACAGCTTCACGGGTTCAATGGTTCGGAATGGCAGAGCGGAATCGACATGAACTGGGACGACTTCGTGATAGAGCTCTGAAAATGTATCCAGTCGGCGGTTGGGGGACTCGACACTGACTTTTCGATGGGCAAACGACGGACGGGAGTCGTGACCGATATGACACGCCCGCCCGAACGGGGAACCGATGAGTCGCGTAACGACGGTCGGGCAACGGCTGGACGCGCTCGTTGCGGCGTACGTCGACGTCGACGTCCCCGAACCCCGGGGATTGCCGTGGTACCTCTCGCCGTTGCCGGAGTGGCTGGAGAACGTCTGCCTGCGGCTGGTCTGGCCCATCGTGTTCGCGAACCTCGTCGGGACCGCGTTCGGGTTCGTCTACTACTGGCCACAGCTTTCCGAGACGCCCGTGGTGATGTGGCCCATCGTGCCGGTCAGCCCGCTGGCGACGCTGTACATCGCGCTCTCGCTGGCCGCCTGGCGGCTCGGATACGGCGGGCGGCCGGTCCAGTTGCTCCACCTGCTCGCGTGTTTCGGCTGTCTGAAATACGGCCTCTGGTCGGTGTTCGTCCAACTGTTCGTCGAGGACGCGAGCGTGATCCCCCTCCCGCTGTGGCTGTTTCTGGTCGTGAGCCACGCCGCGATGGCCCTGGAGGCGTTTCTCGTCCAGCGGTACGCCGCCTTTCCGCTGTGGGCCGTCGGCGCGGCGACGGGCTGGTTCGTCCTCAACGACGTCCTCGATTACTTCGTCGCGGTGCTGGGGGGACCACACCACACGTGGCTGAACGTCCTCTGGGTCGGCGGGCGCATCGACCGCACGCTCCCGGCGTTCGAGTACATGGCCGCCTCCGCAGTCGCGTGTACGGCACTGGCGGCGCTCCTGGCACTCGGAACCTGGCGGGTGCTGTCGACCGGACGCGCGGGAGAACGGTAGTCTCGTACGGGCGAGCCGCGCATGTTCATGAATCCGCCCGGGCCTCCGCCCCGGAGAGAGTCACTTCGAAACGCGCACTCGTACGTCGTCGGCCGGCTGGAGGGTCAGTCCGGGGGCGAATCCGGGGTCGGGGTCGCTCAGGAGTTCCAGGTCGACCGCCTGGGCAATCGTCGTGACGATGTGTTTCAGCTCCATCATCGCGAAGGGCATGCCGATGCAGTGGCGCGGCCCGCCGCCGAAGGGGAAGTAGGCGTAGTCGGGCAGGTCGTCTTCGAGCCCCGCCAGCCATCGCGACGGGCGGAACGTCTCGGGGTCGTCGTACCACCGCGGGTCCGTCTGGACGTGGAACTGCGGGACGGTCACCTTTTCACCCTCGGGAATCCGGTAGCCGCCGATGGCGACGTCCTCGCTGGCCTCGCGGAACATCATGTAGGCGGGCGGGTACAGCCGCATCGCCTCGTCGATGACGGCCTCCGTGTAATCGAGCTGGTCGAACTGTTCCAGACCGGGCGACTCGCCGTGTGTTTGGCGAGTTCGAGGAACGTGTAGGTGAGCGCGAGCGCGGTCGTTTCGGTGCCGGCACCGAGGAACGTCAGCATCTGGTCCCTGATTTCCGTCTCCGAGAGCGTCCTGCCCTCGTCGTCCTCGGCAGTCACCAGCACCGACAGGAGGTCGTCGGGAACCTCGCCACCCTGTTCGAGCGCGCGGCGACGCCGGGCGACGAGGTCGTCGACAAAGCCCCGCAGGTCCGAGAGCGCCCGCCGGTAGCGCCGGTTGAACGGCGTCGGAACCCACTCGGGCACCAGCGCCGAGAGATTCCGGGGGTTGGCCTGCTCGTTCACGACGTCGACGCCCTCCCGGATGACGTCCTGGTTCACCCCGTCGAGGTCGACGTCGAGCAGCGTGTGGACGAGTATCCGGAGGGTCAACTCGGGGAACGCCCGGTTCAGTGCCACCGTCTCGCCGTCCGCCCAGGAGTCGACGAGGTCGTCCGCGTACTCGCCCATGACGTCGGCGAAGGTCTGTATCCGGTCGATGGTGAACATCTCCTGGACGATGGTCCGCTGGCGCTGCCAGTGCTCGCCCGAGGTGAACACCAGTCCCTCCGGGGCGAAGTGGTCGTCGGTGAACTCCTCGCCGAGCCACTTCTCGAAGCTCCCGTGCTCGGAGAGCAACACCTGTTCGACGTAATCGGGGTGCAACACCGTCGTGAACGGCTGGCCGAAGGCGCTGTAGCGGACGACGTCCCCGTGTTCGGCGAGCGTGTCGTAGAAATCGAGTGGTCGACGGACGACCTGGTGGGAACTGCCCAGGAGCGGGTACCCGTCCGGGCCGGGCGGCAGCGGAAGATCGTCGACGTCGGTCTCGCCGCCCGACGCGGTCACGCCCTCTTCGGTCTCGCGGGAATCGTCGCTGTCGTGGTCTTGCATGGTGTGGTCCTGATATCTGTCGCGTTGTCTGTCGCGTGGTCGCTGTCGTGGAGTCGATTGCGGGTGTGTGGTCCGGGCCAGTTCATCTGTGATGGGCGGCCACGAACGCCAGCCCAGGCGATTCAGTACGTTTTTGCGAAGTAGGCCGTCTCCTCGGCGTCCTCGCCACAGATGGCACACTCGTCGTGAATCGGTTCCTCGTCGCGGTCCAGGGGCACCATCACGATTTCGGCGGCGATGGCGTCCTTGATGGGGTCCTCGCAGTCCTCGTCGCCACACCAGCCGCTTTTGACGTAGCCGCCGTGCTGGCCGATGGTCCCGAGAATCTCCTCGCGGCTCTCGGCCTCGCGAATCTCTCCTTCGAGCGTCTCCTCGGCGCTGGCGTACAGTTTCGCGTAGATGGCATCGAGGTGTTCGTCGACGGAGTCGTCGATGGTCGCCGCGTCGACCGTCTCGCGCTCGCCGTCCGGGCGGTGGACGAGCGTCGCGGTCCCTTCCTCGACCTCGTTGGGACCGACCTCGACCCGGAGCGGGACGCCGTTCAGCTCCCACTCGTTGTACTTGAAGCCGGGGTTGCGGTGCTCGCGGTCGTCGAGGTGGACCCGCACGCCGGCCTCGTCGAGTTCCGATTCGATGGCCTCCCCGTGGGCGATGACCTCCTCTTTGTTGTCCTCCTGCCAGATGGGGACGACGACGACCTGCGTCTCCGCGAGCGTGGGCGGGAGCACGAGCCCCTGGTCGTCGCTGTGGGTCATCACGAGCGCGCCGAGTGCGCGCCAGGAGACCCCCCACGAGGTGGTGTGAGCGGTTCGTTCGGCCTCGTCGGCGTCGACGTAGGTGATGTCGAACGCCTCGGCGAAGGAGGTACCGAGGTAGTGGCTGGTCCCCCCCTGGACGCTCTTGCCGTCGGGCATCAGCGCCTCGACGGTGGTCGTCGTGTGCGCGCCGGGGAACTTGTCGTGGGGGGGCTTGCGACCGACCAGGACCGGCATCGCGAGCACGTCCTCGTAGAGGCGCTCGTACTGGTCGAGCCTGCGCATCGTCTCCGCCCAGGCGTCCTCGCGGTCGTGGTGGGCGGTGTGGCCCTCCTGCCAGAGGAACTCCTTGGTGCGAAAGAACGGTTTCGTCTCCGTCGCCTCCCAGCGGACGACCGAACACCACTGGTTCAGGCGCAACGGGAGGTCGCGGTGCGAGCGCGTCCACTGGGACATGAACGGCGCGATGATGGACTCGCTCGTGGGACGGACCGCCAGCCGTTCTTCGAGTTCGTCTTCTGGACGCCCGTCTCCTTGAACCAGCCGTCGAGGTAGCTCCGGAGCCGTTCCCAGATGCCGTATCCCCGGGGGCGCGTGACGATGAACCCGCCCATCGGCGCGTAGTCCGCGAGTTGTGCCTTCCGGACGACTTCGGCGTACCACTCGCCCGTGTTGTGCTCTTTCGACTCGGTGATGCCGAGTTCCTGCTCGCTTTCGCTCATTGCCTGAGTATGCGAGAGGGACGTATAAACAGGCTACGTTTGTCCTCGAAGCCGTCAGCAGTCGTAGAGCCGCCCGTACTTCGCGGTCGCGTAATCGAGGAAGTACTCGGCAGTCAGGTCCTCGCCGGTCGCCCGCTGGACGAGTTCGGGCGTGGTGTACCGGCAACCATACTCGTGGACGTTCTCGTTGAGCCAGCCATAGAGGCGGTCTAACTCGCCGTTCTCGACGTCGGCGGCGACGTCGTCGAGGTCGCGTTCCGCGGCGGCGTACAGTTGGGCGGCGAGCATCGACCCCAGCGAGTAGGTCGGGAAGTAGCCGAAGCTGGCGTGCGTCCAGTGGATGTCCTGGAGACATCCCTCGGCGTCGTTCGCCGGGCGGACGCCGAGGTACTCCTCCATCCGGTCGTTCCAGACGCCGGGAACCTCGTCGACGTCGAGGTCGCCCCGGATGAGGTCGCGCTCGATTTCGAACCGCAGGACGATGTGCATGTGATAGGTGAGTTCGTCGGCCTCGACCCGGATGAGGTTGTCGTCGTACACCTGGTTGGCCCGCTCGTAGAACGCCTGCGGGGACGCGCTGACGCCGAGGTGGTCCGTGACGCGGGGCGCGAACAGCTTCCAGAACGCCTTCGACCGGCCGACGTGGTTCTCCCAGAGGCGCGACTGGGACTCGTGGACGGTCATGTCGCGGCTCGACCCGAGCGGCGTGCCGTAGTGATCTTCGGGAAGCCCGAGCGTGTAGCTGGCGTGGCCGAACTCGTGGATGGTCGAACCGAGCGCACCCATCGGGTCGTCGGGCGAAAAGCGCGTCGTCACCCGGGCGTCGAACTGCGTCCCGGTCGAGAAGGGATGTGGTGCGGTGTCGAGTCGTCCCCGGTCCCAGTCGTATCCCAGCACGTCGAGGGCCTCCCTGACCAGCGCCTCCTGGTCGTCCTCGTCGTAGGTTCCGTTGAAGGGGCTGGCAAGTTCGACGTCGCTCTCGGCGATAGCGTCGACGAGCGAGGGGAGTTCCTCCCGGAGTTCCGTCAGGATCGACTCGGCGGTTTCGAAGTCGAGATAGGGTTCGTAGTCCTCGAACAGCACCTCGTAGGGGTCGCGGTCGGGGTCGATTTCGGCGGCGTACTCCCGCCGGAGCGCGACGAGTTCTTCGAGCGTTCCCTCGAACTGGGAGAAATCGGCGTCGGCCTTGGCCTGCTCCCAGACGGGGAGGGCGTTCGACGCCGTTTCCGAGATGCGCCGGACGAGGTCCTCCGGGACGCTCCGGGCACGGTCGTGTTGCCGGCGCACCTCGCGAACGACGGCCCCCTTCTCGCCGATGACCGCCCCGTCGAGGTCGTCGAGCCAGTCCGCCAGGTCGTCGTCGGTCAGCAACTGGTGCCGGAGCGTCGAGAGCGCCGACGTCTGTTTCGACCGGGCCGGCGTCCCGCCCTCGGGCATCATCACCTGCTGGTCCCAGCCCAGCACACCCGAGGCGTCCCCGACGTAGTTGTACTGCCGAACGTGGTCGAGAAACGCCTCGTAGGTCTCAGCCGTCCCGCGGGACTCCTGTGACATGGTTCGTCATACTTGGACCAGCCACAAGAACGCGTCGCTTGAGATGCCGCCGCGCCGGCCCTCCGGTTGCCGGACGACCGCAGACGTCGCGGTACCACCGGCAGTGTCGGCGGGGAACGGCTCGACCTGTCGACGGACGCCCGCCTGACACACAGGGGCGGCGTCTCCGAGAACGTCACCGTCGAGTTCCGGGCGGTCGGTCTCGATTCGGACCTCGTGATGGACGCCGAAACGGTCGACGTCGGCCGACTCGGGACGGACGGAGAGACGCCCGTGACCACTCGAACCGTACCCGCAAACCGGAGAACCGCCTGCGGGCGAGTCCGAGCCTCAGCGGGGGGCGAGCGTTCCGAACCGCTCGGCAGCGGTGCGGTAGATGCGATAACACCGGTCGAGCACGTCGAGCGAGACGCTCTCCTCGGCAGTGTGTGCTTCCCCCTGCTCGGCAGCCCCACAGACCACGCACGTCGTGCCGGCCGCGGCGAGCCAGCCGGCGTCGGTCGCGTGGGGTTTGCCGACGTGCTGGGGGTCACCGTCCTGTGCGTCACGCGCGGCGTCGAGAACGAGGTCCGCGAACGCCGGGTCGTCACACGCCATCGGCGGCAGGTCCTGGTCGACGTCGACCGTGACGCCGGGCAGTTCCTCGATGCGGTCGAGGGGGACGCGTTCGCCCGGAACGGTTCGTTCGTCGACCGTCACCGTACACGCCTCGGGGATCACGTTCCACGCCGTCCCGCCCTCGATTTCGGTCACGGCGATGGAACCCCGCATCTCGTGGCCGAGAACCGTCGTTTCGGGAAAGTCGAAGGTCCCCACCGCGTCGACGGCGTCGGCCGCCCGGTAGATAGCGTTCTCGCCGGCCTCGGGTTCGCTGGCGTGGGCGGCTTTCCCCTCGACGGTGAGCGTGCTCCCGCGCCGGCCCTTGTGCGCGACCGCGACGTCGGTGACGCCGGGGGCCGAGTAGCCGGTCGACCCCTCGCCGACGACCGCGTAGTCGGGGACGAACCCGTCGTCGATGGCCGCCCGTGCCCCAGCGCCGCCCGTCTCCTCGCCGACGAAGGAGGCGAACACGAGTTCGTACCCGTCGCCCAGGTCGGCGTCGCGGAAGGCACACATCGCGGCCGCGACGGCTCCCTTCATGTCCGCCGTCCCCCGACCGTAGAGCCGCCCGTCCCGCTGCTCGACGAGGTACGTCCCGTCGTCGACCTGCGATTCGTCGGGCGGCACCACGTCGTGGTGGCCGACGAGCGCGAGCGAGGTGTCCCCTCGGCCGCGCCGCGCGATGACGTTGCCGTGGTCGTCCCGCGTGATGCGTCCATCCGTCTCCCGGTCGAGTGGCTCGGTACCCCGGCGAGCGTCCGGGTGAGTGTCGCTACGTCGCTCACACCAGTACCGACAGCCGGCACCGCAATAAGAGTCGTGTCTCGCCGCTGTCAGCTATTCGCCCTTCGGACGGATGAGGTCGGCAAGCGTCACGAGCGTGCCCACGACCCAGCCGACCGGGAACGAGACGGCGAACCAGATGATCGCGTGGTGGTACTCCTGGCGGTCGAACCGGTCGCCGAGTGGCTCCATGATCTCGTCGGGGCCGCTCTGGAACACCCACGTGAACAGGTCCTCGCCCTGCTGGATGATGACCTCGCCCAGCGGTTCCCAGAACAGCGCCGCGACGACCGGCGGCAGGAAGATGGCCGTCATCGCGAACGGATAGGCCAGCAGGACGGTCGTCCCCCGGCCGCCGACTCGCCAGAAGATATACGAGAGTGCCGAGGAGGCGACTGCAACGATACTCGCAGCGGTGAGTGCGGTCACTGCGCCCGGTTCCAGCGCCGACTGTAACTGGATGTAGACGATGGCCGTCAGTCCCCCCCAGAGAAGCGTGAACAGGAGGACGACCCCGAAAAAGCCGAGGCGGGCGGCAGTCACGTTGATCCGTCGCGTCTGATAGCGCAGGAAGTAGCCAAGCAACACCATGGGATAGACGATGCTGATGAGCGGGACGCCGAGCCACCACCAGAGCCGGTAGGTGAACACCTCGTGGGTCTCCTCGGGTTGCCACTTCCCGAGGACGGTGTTTTCAGCGCCACGCTGGCGAGGAAAGACGAACTCCATCCAGGTCTCGTGCATCACACGCAAATCGTACTTGATTGCGTCGGAAAGTCCCTGCTCGGTCGCGGCTGCCATGTGGTGTGGCTTTCGATTCCCCTCGGTATATGCTTTCCTGACGCCCGCCGATAGTTTCCGCCCCCCGAATGACATCCTCCGCGCCGTTGCGACGCTCTCGACGCACCGGTCGTGGTCGTCGTTGTGCCACGTGCCGAGTCCGAGCATCGGCATTCAGTTCGCTACCGGGACGTCTACCGGAATCAATGTCATGTCCGTCCCCCGGGAAAGCACAGTCAAAGGGGTTGTGGAAGGGAGAGGGGACTTGCTGGCGGCGTACAGCTCACCAGGTGAGCCCCTCGTAGGTGATGCCGTCGCGGCGCTCCACGACCCGCCGGCCGTCGACGACGACGGGGTCGGCCATCCGGTCGAACTCCTCGTCGAGCGCCGCGAACTCGTCCCAGTCCGTGACGACGGCGGCACCGTGCGCACCGTCGAGCGCCTCGGCCGCCGAGGCGGCGTGGTCGAGGTCCGGGAACTCCTCGGCGAGCGTCGCCACGGGGTCGTAGGCGACGACCGACGCGCCCCGCTTCCGGAGTCCCTCGATGACGGGGATCGCCCGGGTGTTGCGCGTGTCGTCCGTTCCGGGTTTGAACGCCAGCCCGAGAACGGCAATCCGCTTGCCCTCGACGTCGACGTGCTCGTCGAGCAGCGAGAGCAGCCGTTCGGGCTGGCGGTCGTTGACCGCGTGTGCAGCGGCCAGCATCTCGGGTTCGTACTCCTGTTCCCGCGCCGCGTGGATCAACGCGCTGGTGTCCTTGGGGAAACAACTGCCGCCCCACCCCACCCCCGACCGGAGGAACGCCGATCCGATGCGTGGATCGAGACCGATGGCGTCGGCGACCTCGTAGGTGTCGACGTCGTAGGCCTTGCAGACGTTCCCGATGTCGTTGATGAGGCTGATCTTGCTCGCGAGGAACGCGTTGTTCGCGTACTTGATCATCATCGCCTCCCGGAGCCCCGTGCGGACGACTGCCGGGTCGGCCGACTCGATGAGCCCCGCGTACAGCGTTTCGAGGCGCTCGTAGGCGACCTCGTCGGCCGACCCGATGACGATCTTGTGCGGGTTCCGGAAGTCCTCCAGTGCCGACCCCTCGCGCTGGAACTCGGGGTTGGCCGCCAGCGTCGCCTCACCCAGAAGGGGGTCGATTCGCTCTTCGAGCACGTCCGGGATGACGGTGCTTTTGATCGCCACGACGTGGTCCTCGCCGACGACCGCCCCGAGCGACTCGGCGGCGGTCTCGACGTAGGACGGGTCGATGGCACCGTCCTCCCGGGCGGGCGTCTGGACGGCGAGAATCGTCACCGCCGTGTCGGCGATGTCGTCGTAGTCGGTCGTGGCCGACAGGCGGTGGCCGCTGTGGCGTGCGACCAGTTCGTCGACGCCCGGTTCCTCGATGGGGGATTCCCCCGCCTCGATAGCCGCCACCACGTCGGGGTCGATATCGACCGCCGTGACCTCGTGGCCGAGGTCCGCCAGGGCGGCCGCAATCGTCGTTCCGACGTAGCCGGAGCCGACAACACTGGCCTTCATGCGACTAGACGGCGCTTCCTTCGTCCTCGGGTTCCTCGTCGAACTCCCCGCCGTCCCCGTCGCGGATGCGCTGTTCGGCCTCCTCCCGGTCCTCGGGATAGCCGACGTCGACGCGCCAGCCGTCCATCCGGATGGCGTCGATGGTCCGCCCGGAGTGGATCAGCAGATCGACGGCGTCCGAGAGTTCGAACTCGTCACGGTCGGAGGGCTGGACGAGATGGCAGGCGTGGAAAATCTTCGGCGTGAACGTGTAGAACCCGGTCATCACGAGGTTCGTCGGTGGGTCGTCGGGTTTCTCGACCACCTCGACGATCTCGCCGTACTCGTTGGTGTCACAGACGCCGTACCGGGTGGCCTCGTCCATCGGGACCTCCTCGACGAGGAAGGCGGCGTCCGCGCGGGACTCGCGCTGGCGGTTGAGGACGTCCCCCAGGTTGGCCCGGAAGACGTTGTCGCCGAGCATCAACACGAAGTCGTCGTCGATGTGGGACTCCGCGGTGAGCAACGCGTGGGCCAGTCCCTTCTGCTCGCGCTGGTGGGTGTAGGTGATCGGAACGCCCCGATACTCGTCGTCGTAGCGCTCGATGATCTGTTCTTTCTTGTAACCGACGACGACGATGAGTTCGTCGACGTCGAGTTCGATGAGGTTGTCGAAGACGTCCTCGATGAGCGGTTTGCCGTCCACCTCGACCAGTGCCTTCGGCTTGTCCTCGGTGAGGGGACGGAGACGCGTCCCCTTGCCGGCGGCTAACACAACTGCTTTCATTGCTATATGCTCCGACATTCTACGGTATATATCTTGGGAGCGATTCGACGGAACTGTTCAGAGAAGAGATTCTCAAAGAGAACTGCGACCAGCATGAAAGCCCCGGCTTGCTGAACTCCCGCGACTCGTTGCGGTCCTCGGCCTGTAAGCACCGCAGTGCAACGAGGAGCGCAGCGAGTCACAGCCCGCGAGCGCCTCGGGGCTTTCATGCTGTTCCCGACTCCAACATTGCTTATCTGAACGCGACCGATTCGACAGTATTCGGAAATTCTCGGATGACGGGAGCCGGAACCGCTCAATCGAGGGGTTTCTCCATCTCGACGTGCGGGATGCCGGCCTCGTCGAAGACGTCGCTCGTCGTCTCGTACCCCAGTTTCTCGTAGAACTCCTCGACCGGGACCTGGGCGTACAGGAGCACCCGCGAACAGCCCTGCTTGCGAGCCTCGGATTCGAGGAGGTCCATCAGCCGCCGGCCGAGTCCCTCCCCCCGGTGTTCGCTGCGAACGGCGACGCGCTCGACCTTCGCCAGCCCCGATTCGGGCATCCGGAGCCGTGCGGTGCCGACCGGCCGGCCGCCGTCGTAGAGGACGTAGTGGATGGCGTCGTCGTCCAGCCCGTCCCACTCCTCGGCCCCGGAGACGTCCTGCTCGTCGACGAACACGTCCTGTCTGACGTCGAACGCATGCGAAAGCTCGCCCTCGCCCGGAATCCGCCGGACGCCGTACTCCGTCATCGGACTCTCGTTGGCCCGCGTGCAATCTGTGTGTTTCGACTCCGACCGAGCAACACTGTTATTACCGTAGATTGCATCATTTTTGATGCAATGGTCGAGTCAGACACTGAACCGGACGAGGCCGGGGAAGGCGGAGAACATTCGGACGACAGCACGGTCGAACGGGCGTTCACCTGCACGTTCTGTGGCTTCCCGATGACCCACGAGGCGGCTCCGTTGCAGGCGGAGGTCAGTTCCATCTGTCACAACTGCGGGGACTGGACCGTGCAGTCGGCGGACCGCGGGGAGCTGTTCGATGCGGTGCACGACGCCGCCGGGGACCTCGCGGGCGAGGTGCTGACCGAGCGACAGGCCCGTGCTTACCTGCTCCGGGAAGTGCTCGGTTCCGACCGGGAGACGGCCGCCGAGGCGATGGACAGTACGGCCTCCAACGTCGACAACCTCCACCAGCGGGCGAAGGAGAAAATCGACGACGCCAGACGGGTAATCGACGAACTCGACCGCCTGCAACCCGACGAATAATTTCTTGTGCGAAACGAGGGCTCTAGTCAGTATGAGTGAGCGGTCGTCGTCGATTCCCCAGCCCGAACGGGAGGGGACGCTCGAACTGTCGGACGGCCGGGTGCTGGGCTACGCCGAGTACGGTCCACGGGACGGAGAGCCGCTCCTGTTCTTTCACGGCACGCCGGGGTCGCGCTACACGCGGGTTCCCGAGACGTCGATTCTCGACGAACGCGGGGTCAGGCAGGTCACGCTGGAGCGGCCGGGCTTTGGGCGGTCGACCTACGACGGCGAGCGGGAACTCCTCGACTGGCCGGACGACGTGTCCGAGGCGGCGGACGCACTCGGGTTCGACCGGTTCGCCGTTGCTGGCAGCTCCGGCGGTGGGCCGTTCGCGCTCGCCTGTGGCGCTCGCATCCCCGAGCGACTCACGGGCGCCGGCGTGGTCGGTGGGCTGGGTCCGCTCGACGCGCCGGGCGCAACCGAGGGCATGGAGCTGACGAACCGCATCGGGTTCAAACTCGCCACCGTACCGCTGGTCCTGCGGCCGTTTCTGTGGCGACGGATACGGAAAATCCGGCGCGACCCCGAGGGGTTCGTCGACGCCTGGGCCGAAAGTGCCGCCGACCCGGACGCCCGGATTCTCCAGCAACCGGACGTGCGAGCCGTCTTTTGCCAGAACTTCCCCGAGGCCGTCCGGCAGGGGACGAAAGCGCCGCTGTACGAGACCCGACTGCACGTTCGACCGTGGGGGTTCGACCTCGCGGACATTCCGGTTCACGTCCACGTCTGGCACGGCGGACGGGATGCGTTCACGCCGGTGTCGATGGCGCGCCACGTCGCCGACGAGATTCCCTCCAGCAGTGCCCACATCTACCCCGACGAGGGGCACCTGCTCCACTACGAGTACTGGGACGAGATGCTCTCGACGCTCGCCCTGGCGGCGTGACGGGTCCGGAGGCTCACTCCCCGGCGAGCCACTCGATCCACTCGCCGTAGGCGGCGTGCGTTGCGAGTTCCCGTTCTAACGGATCGCCGTCCTCGAAGGCGACGTGTCGGTAGGTGGGCGTTCCGGTCGGGGAGTCGGGGTCTCCCGACAGCCAGTGAACGGGGCGCTCCCGGCTCGCATCGCGGAGCGTCGCACGGAGCGACGCCACCTCGTCGTCCTCGAACTGGTAGAGGGTGAGCGTGCTGAACACGCAGGGCGTCGCCTCGTCGGGCAGGTCGGCGAGGACGTCCGGCAGCACGTCCAGCGCGTCGCCCGCGACGAGCGCTGGCGGGTCCTCGCGGGCGAGGTCGATTGCGGCCGCGAGCCGCTCGTGTCGCCGTAGCTGGTCGGGGATCACCAGCGCCCGGAGCCAGCTCGCGTCGGCCTCGTCGGTGACCGAGAGGGGATTCAGGTCGATGCCCACCCGCTCGGCCACGTCCGGAGACGACCCGGGGAGGGGTGGCCGGCGCTCGCCCCGGAGTTCCGAGCGGATTTCCACCGGCGAGTCGGGGTCGCCCCGGACGAGTGGGCCGGCGTCGGTCGCGTACTCGTACCGATAGCGGTCCCACAGGAGGTTGAGCCCGGCGCTCGCCCCGACTTCGACGAGCGCGAGCGGCTCGTCCGCCCGCCGGGCAACGGACGCGAACGCGGGCAGCAGGACCGCCCCACGGCCGACCTAGTTGGTCTGGACGCGCCGGGTCGAGGCGATGTCGGGAATGGTCCCTTCGTGGGCGAGACAGAACGACTCGAACTGCTCGACCGGAGCCCCCTCGTCCGGGTCCCGCGGGTCGTCGACGCAAGTCGGGTAGTACTCCCGGAGCGGGTGCTCAGCGCCGTCGAGCAACAGCGCGTGAACGGCCCCGAGCAACAGGTTCGGTGCGGGCTGGCCTGCCGGCGTGTCCGCGACCATGTCGAGCAGTGCCGGAGAATCCATGGCACCGCGAGCGAGGCGCTCGTAGAGTGGGGAAACGTCACTCGCCCAGTCCGCGTACCATTCGAACTCCGAGCGCACACTCATGGCGGTATCGGTCGGGCCGAGCTTACTGGTACATCCCGAGAGGCTGGGCCTGCGAACTCTCCTCGTCGGCCTGCTGCATCTGCTTGGCGAGTTTCTCCCGTGCCTTGGAGATTTCCTCGGCCTGTTCGACGAGCGAGTCGGTCTCGACGTCGACGCCCGCGATGGGTTCGACCGCGTCGACGAGAATGACGCGGGCCGCCTCGGGGTCGGGGAACTTGGCGTTGGCCTGGACGACCAGCCCGATACAGTCCAGTCCCTGCTCGCAGGCCTCCGCGAGCAACGCCCCGGTCGGGCCGCGGATCATGCCGTTCTCGGTCGGCGTATCGATGTCGTGTTCGGCCAGCAACTCCTCGCCCCGCCCGAACCCGACGCCGTAGAGGTCCGGACGACCGTCTTTCTCCCCGGGAAGCCCGCTCAGACAGAGCGGCACGACATCCTCCTGGGCGAACCACCCGGCGATGCAGGTCGCAAACTCGGGCGCGGCCTGTGGCGAAACGGGGACGTCGCTCTGGAGCACGAGCAGGTCGTGTTCCTCGTCGGCGTAGATGCGCACCGGCTGTCTGACCTGCCGGTTCCCCGCCTCGTAGACCGCGACGCGCGGTAACCCGTCGCAGTAACACGAGGCGTAGTGGGTCATCTCGAACGTCTCGACGAGGTGGTCGGCCGTGATCTTGCCGACCAGCCCGACACCCGGCATCCCCTCGACGAGCACTGGCGAGTCCAGCGTCAGGTCAGTGTGGACCTCGATGTGTGCCATACCCGTGAGGTGGGTCGCCCTGAACTTAAACGTCGGCGGTCGAAAGCAGGATGCTCCCTGCTGTGGCGGGCATATACCCGCGGCCTGGCGGGTAAACGCCCGAACCCGCGAACACTCCGACGAAAAAATGCCCGGCGACAGACGGAAAACGTCGACGGGAACGGATGGAACTGACGGTCAAGCGGCAAGTATAAATACAGTACCCATAACAGTTGGAGTATCTCCATGCCCAACCGTAACACGGACGGCCAGGACGGAGGCCGAGAGCGCGACGCGTTCGAGGGAGCGCCAATCGACCGACGGACCTTCCTGGGAGCGGCAGCAGCGACGGGGGCAGTGCTGAGTCTCCCCGGAACTACCCCCGTAGCGGGCAACGTCAGCGATCCGCGACTCACCGACGTCTGCCAGTACGTCGTCAACAACACGGGAAGCGATTACGAGACGCCCGTCGTCGTCGAGTTCGACAACAACGCGACGGCCGACTGGTTCGACAGCCAGTTCACGTACGACGACAAGAACCGCGGGGAGGACCCCGATAAGACGGTCATTAGATACTTCCCGTCGCCGGCGGGTCACGGTCTCGAACCCGTTCTGGAAGCTCCAGGGGGGTTCCGTCAGTACCGTCTTTCCCGACGCGGTCAATTCGCGCGGCTATCTCTCGTACGACGAGGTCGTCGCCGGCATCGATTACCTCGACAGTCAGTATCCAAACCGCGTGAACGACCAGACAATCGGCCACTCGCCCGGTTGGTACGACAGCGTCAACGAGGAGGACACGGACTGGGACGTTCACGTGACTGAAGTCTCGAACGACCTCGGGAACGTCGCGGACAAGGACAAGGTCGTCTACTCGCTGAGCATCCACGGCGACGAGCGGGCCGGGGCGGAGGCCGGATTCCGGCTCATCGAGGACATCGCGAAAGGGAACGCATCCGAGTTCGAAGGGCTGCTCGACGACGTCGTTTTGCTGTTCGTCTGGACGAACCCGGACGGCTGGGTCGCACGGGAGCCCTGGACCGACACCGTCGGGTTCACCGACCGGAACTTCCGGCGTGGAAACGGCGGGTCGTACAACGGTTCCTCGCTGGATACGAACAGACAGTACCCGACAATCGGGTGGACGAACCCCGCGTTCCTGCCCGCCGAACCGGACGGCGCACCTACCTTCTTCGAAGACGAGGTTCCCGACGCGCTCGCAATCGTCGACCACCTGCGGACCTACGAAAACGTCGAGTACTTCTGTGACTACCACGGGATGTATACAGCCGACCACATGGTATACAACCTCGAAACGAACGGGCCACTCGACCACGCTGGCATCCACGAACTCGACGCGCTCTCCCGGAGGACGGGGACGGCGATGCTCCGGCGGTGGGGGGAGGTCGAAGCGATGGAAGACGACATCAAGGAGGCGGCGGCGATTGAGTACGGGAGCACCAACTTCGTTCCCTCCGGCGAGCAGTTCAACGGGCTGTTCGACTGGGGGACGGTCTACGACACCATCGACTACCAGGTCACCGGGGGGATGATGGGCTGGGCCAGCGCGCCCGAGGAGTTCGGGGGACTCGGTGCCGTCGCCCTCTCGCCCGAGATGATCATTTCGAACAACTACAGTTTCGCAATCAAGGAGTGGAAGCCGTGGTGGACGCGCCACTACGCGGAAGGGTACCGGCTCTCCATGCGGACGTTCGCCGAACTGGCGGCGGTCGACACGGACGCGACAATCGGGACCGGCGGACGCGACACCGCGTACGTCACGACCGAGGAACTGACCCGGTCGTCGGACGACCTGCCCCACACGGGCGACGACGCCGACCCACCCAGCGAAACGACGACAGTCACCTCCGAGCGGGAGGTCGTCGGTCCGACTGCGGGCGGGGGGCCGACGCTGAGCATTCGCAGTGAGGACACGACCCGGTCGCTGTTCGTCCAGGTGGATTCGGCCGGAGGCGAAGCGGGCGTCCGTCTGCTCGGACCCGACGGGAGCGTTCGCGACTCCATCGCGGTCGGTGACCCGCAGGCCACCACCGGGCCGATGCCCCGGGAGCTGTATGTCGCCTCGCCCGAGGCGGGGGACTGGACCGTCGAGGTCGATGGAGACGACGTCGACGTGAGCATCAGCGCCCTCGATTCGGAGAGTACATACCCCGACCCGCGCGACGCGTGGAACGGCGAGGGGTTCGAGCAAACCGAGTACGAGGTCAACCCCATGGGCTTTTTCGAGGATTTAGTGCCCTACCTCGAAGACGGGACGCTCGAAGGGATTCCCCAGGACACCATCGGCAGCGACACACTGGAGGGGTACGACCAGCTCGTCGTCTCCCACGACGTCGGTATCGACGACGCCGATTACGTCGACGCCATCGACTCGTTCGTCGAGGGCGGTGGCGACCTGGTGGTGACCGACACCGGCGTCCACCTCGTGGGTGCGCTCGACGCAGTCGAGGGGATTTCGCCCGACGACATCGAGGACGTCACGGTTCAGTTCGCGACGCTGTCGAACCGTGACCTGGAACATCCGCTCCTGTGCGACGTCCGTCCCCGACAGCAGGAACTCTACAAGGGGCCACAGATCGGGTACACGGACGGCTACGACCAGCCGGCGACAGTCGTCGACGGGGGAGCGTTCGATGCGGCAGGCGGGGAGTCGGCCGGCGAGATGGGAGGATTCGGTCGCGTCGGTCTCGGACGGATCAGCCTCGACGACGCGAGGATCGACTGCATCGGCTCGATCCTGCCGCCGGCCAAGCAAACGGAGATACTCCATCCGTTCGGGATGGGCGACTACGCGGTCTCGTTCATGGGGCATACGATCCTGTGCAACGCGCTGGGATTCGAGCAACGGCGGTTCGTCGCCGGCGGAATGGTCGGGACGTACGGCCCCGACTGGCGTGGCGTCACCCTGCCCGCCGGCGACTCCAACAGGAACGGCGAGGTCTCGATCAGGGACTCGGTGTTGATCAAGCAACACCTCGTCGGGATGGAACCCGATGCGTTCCACCCGTCGGTGGCGGACACCAACCTTGACGGCGAGGTCTCGGTCAGGGATTCGGTGTTGATCAAGCAGTTCCTGGTGGGGATGATCGGGAAGGGCGATCTCGAAATCTCGAACGTCTCGGCGACAGCAGGGAACGGGGAGTTGACCATCGACACCGACCTGGAGAACGTCGGCGGCACGGGCGCGGTCAGACAGGCCGAATTCCGCCTGGCGGAGAGCGAAGACGACCTCGACGAGTACGCGGTGATCGCCCTCGAAACGGCCAGCCTGGGTCCCGAGGAATCGGGGACTGTGAGCGCGACAATCGAAACCACCCACCTCACGGCCGGCACGTACCACTACAGCGTCTCCTGCGACGGCGAGGAGAAAACAGGGACGGTCACCCTCTAGAGAACCGCCGCAGAGAGAGGACTGCGGCGAGTCGCCACGGGAGCAAAACGAGCAGTCCGAAGCCGACGTTGACGAGCAGGAAGACGGGCGACGCGCCGCCGTGGAACAGCGACGTCGAGCGAAGCAGGCCGCCGGTCAGCGAGATAGCGGGCCAGCCGACCACGAGCAGGGCGACCGTCAGCCGATAGCTGGTCAGTGTCTCGCGGCGGTAGAGACCGACGACCGGCGACAGCACCAGCCACGCGATGGCGAACGGTGCGAACGTCATGGCCGCGTGTGCCGGGTGCTCCCAGGGTGGGAGGCCGTGCGAGTACAGGCCGTACCCGAGGAAGGCAAACACCGCGAGCAGGTCCCCGACGAGGACGACCCCCGCGGCCGGGGAGACGGGGAGTCGCGGACGGAGTCGGTCGAGCGTGCGGGCGTGCCAGGTCATGGAATCACCAGCGGGTCGAGTCCAGCGCGTTACGCCGGGATAGGTGTTCGAGCGGTGAAAACCCCTCCGTATCGGCCGTCCATACGTGAGGGGACGCGGCCGCACAAACCAGCGGTTTGCCCGAACATGTTCAGCTGGGAGAACTCTAGCCTCGTCCCGTCGCTGCTCGTGAGGGCCGCACCGACCAGTCGGCTCCCCTACTCGGGCTGAACGGTGCTCGCACCGTTTCCCCTCGTCGGTCGGCCTGGCGACGCCCTCGCCGCTGCCGTAGTAGAGCAACGCGGTGCCGGCAACGACGAAGAACGCGCCGTATCCGAGCGTGGCCGCGGGGTTCATCGTGGAGGAAACCGGCGGACGCCAAACTGTACCGGTCAGAGTTCCTCGACCTGGACGTCCGGTTTGTCGAGCAGGGCGTCGGCGCGGTCGGCCGGGCAGTCCCGCCGCCCGACGAGCGTCGTGACGGTCTCGCCGGCGTCGACGACGTTCTCGTATACTAGCCGGTCGCCCTCGACGGTCCAGCCGTCACCCAGGGGCTGTGAGTCCGCGTCGGCGTCGACGAGTTCCTCGACGAGCCGGACGCGAGCGGGCTTCGAGCGGAGCGACTCGATTTCGTAGGCGACCACCGGCGACGCGAGCGTGTCCCTGTCGAGGTACGTGGTGACGAGGACGTCCTGCGTCGCCGTCTTCGTCGACTCCGGGGCGCGTGCGATGACGTCCCCCACAACTGCCTCCCAGAGCTGTGACTCCCCGGCGGTCCCGTCGGTCGGCACCCCAGCCGTATCGTCGGCCGCCGGCTCGCTGTCGGCGGCGCTGTCGGCACCGGCAGCCCCGTCGCCAGCCACGGAGTCGACAGGGTCGGTTGCCGCGTCATCGGTCGTCCCTGTCTCGTGCGTTTCGCTCGCCGTCTCGACCGGCTCCAGCAGTCCGGCGCGCTGGACCGCGTAGACGGCTCCCGCCACGAGAGCGAGGATTCCGAGCAGCGTCGCGGGCAACAACAGAAAGAGGTAGTCGCCGATACCGCCGCCGGACTCCCCGCCCGAGTCGTCTCCGGCGGGCGTCTCCGAGTCGTCGCCGTCCGTTCCGGGGACGGCGAACTCGTCTTCGAGACGGTAGACCGTCCGGTTGTGACTGCCGACATAGAGGGAGCCATCAACCACGGCAGGGCCGCCCGAGACCGGCTGGCCGGTGTCGAACTCCCAGAGCGGGTCGCCGGTCCCGGCGTCGAGGCCGAAGACGCTGTGGCTCTCGCTGCCGACGTAGACGACGCCACCGTCGGAGGAGTCCGACGAGCCGTTGCCGGCGTCTCCGCCGACGGCGACGGCCGGCGGGGCGGTTATCTGGCGACCGGTGTCGAACGACCACAGCTGGTCGCCGTCTTCGGCGTCGAGTGCGTAGAGACGGTGGTTCCGGCTGCCGACGTAGACGGTCGAACCCGCCACCGCAGGCGAGGAGACGACGGGCCGTCCCGCGTCGAACGTCCACAGTTCCTCGCCGTTCCCGGCGTCGAGCGCGTAGACAGACTGATCGTTGCTGCCGACGTAGACGACCCCGTCGACGACAGTCGGGGACGACATCACCGCGCCCCCCGTCTCGAACGTCCAGTGCTCCGTGCCCTCCGCCGCGTCGATGGCGTAGACGGTGCCGTCCTGTGTGCCGACGTAGACCGTCAGCCCCGCCGACCCGTCGACGACGGCCGGCGAGGACCGCACCTCGCTCCCCGCGTCGAACTGCCAGTTCTCGACCCCCGAGGACGCCGAAATCGCGTAGACGTTCCCGTCGTCGCTTCCGACGTAGACGGTGCCACCGTCGGACGAGCCTCCGCCGTCGACGACGGCCGGCGAGGCGGTGACCCGCGCGCCCGTCTCGAACGTCCAGCGCGACCCGACGGCTGCACGTGGCCCGGACGCATCCGGATTGAACCCCGAGTTGGCCGCGTCGAAGCCGTCCATCGGCCAGGCACCGGCGGCCTGTGCCGACGCCGTTCCCCCGGCGACGGCGGCCGCGGCCATCCCTCCGGCAACCGACCCGAGCAACTGCCGGCGTGTCGTGCACATTAGTCGCCCCTAGCGAGTCGGAGCATAAAACGGCGTCCAATCGCAGTCGCCGACTGAAAATTGCGTGACCGCTATCGCTCCCGGAGGAACTCCCGGGCCAGGGCGGCAACTTCCGAGCGGAACGCCTTCATATCCACTTCCTCGTCGCCGTGGAGTTGCCCGTGTCGTTCGCGCACGATGTGCTCCAGGGTGCGCTCGTAGAGCGTCTCGAAGGTCACCGGCCGGTCGTGCGCTTCGAGCGTGGACGCGACCGTCTCGAACCGCCCCTCGGTTGCGAACTCCGCCGCCAGTTGTGCGGGCGTGGCCTCGACCGGTTGCGGGTCCCCGGCCTCGCGAACGTCGGGGTGGAGCAGTTTTGCGCGGTCACCCCTCTTGTTCCGGACGACGACGCCAGCCGCTGGGCCGTCGTACCACTCCGAGTCGAGGATAGTGTACGAATCGGGGTCGAAATCCCGCGCCCGGAGTTCGCGCTCGAAGACGTTCACAGGGTCGAATCCGAGATGCTCGAAGATGTCCGCGATGGTGTCGAGCGGGCGGAACGCCCCGGCCTCGGCCGACCAGACATCGAACCCGAGAAACGACGGCGTGCGCTCCCAGTCGTACTCGGTGGTGTGGTAGTGCATCGCCTCGCCGAAGAAGACGACCTCCTCGACGTCGTCGACCGCGCGCCTGAGGGCCTCCCGGTCGAGGTGTTCCTGGACGTGTCTCACTGCGTGCTGGTACTGCGCGGGCATCGTGTCGGGGTCCCGGTACACCTGGGTTCGGTCACCGAACTGGACGAACCCCTCCTCCCGGAGCCGGAACCGGAGGTGGGCACCGTCGAGGTACTCGACGAGCCACAGATGCCCCTCCTCGAAGAGGTCGTCCGGGGCATCCGCAACGCGCGGAACAGGTGGATACTCCTTCATCGGACTGGTCAGTGTCGACTCGTTTCCCCGCTCACTTGTTTCATGCGGTGTGTGTCTCGCTACCGATACACAATGGCGGCCACGAGAGTGTCTCTACCCCGAGAATAGCCGAACTACCGAAGGGTTTATATGTCCAGGCACCCAATTATTACATTCGTAATAAATCGAAATAAAATCGCTGGTTTTTTGTAGCAACTCCCGGTAGCTACTGCTCCGCACGGAGGTACCCACCAGTCCGTTACACGAGTTCGACAGCGAGCACCGTTCACCAGCAGGAATCAGTCCCGTCCGGAGCCAGTCCAGACAGCCGGATTCAGTCCGGACAGCCGTCCCGACCGAGTGACGCAGTCACCTTACGCTACCAATGAGTGTCGAAACCCCACCCACCCCCGACAGTCCGTACCGTCACAGAGAGAGCCAGCGAGAGGACATCCGATACGTCGCCGCGCGCGTCATGGAGTGGATGGACGCGTCGCCCGACGCGTGGGAGCGTCCCGAGGCGCTGGACGCGCGGCCGCGCCGCTGGGACGTCGTCAATCCCAGCGCGACCCGCATCGGTCACCCGGCAGACCCCGACGACGACGTCGACGAACGCCTCCGGGCACTGCACGCGGAACGGCGTGCCGCCCTACAGGGCAACAGCGACCGCCGCGACCGCCTCGACGTCGCCCGCATCACCCAGGCTGTCTGTAACTCGCTCGACCTCACGGCCTGGGAGCGCGACCGCGTCCTGGGCGTCGTCTGCGAACTCGACAGCTCCGTCTTCGGCGAGGAGCGAACCATCCCCCGGACCGCGCTCGTCGTCGCCCGCCGCGTCGTCGACGCCGAACGGCGCGCGTGGCTCGGTCTCGACGACGCGGACGGGCCGCCGGAACGGCTCGCACGGCTGTCCGACCGGCTCCACCGCCTCACCGACAGCGACGAGTACGACCGCCTGTTCGCGGATTGTGACCTCACGGCGGCTATCGCCGACCGCCTCGACGACGCCATCGAGGCGGAACTCGACGAGGAAACGCTACGCGAGGCGACGATGGGGCGGTCACCGTACCGCGACCCCTATCTCCCGCCCGCCGAGCGTCGGCTCTCCGGCCGGGACGTCGAGTGAGCGGACGGTCGTGATGTAGCTGTTCGAAGGGGAGTGAGAGAACAGGTCCCCGTGGAGGGACACGCGTCGAACGCACTGCTCGTCAGATGACGCGGTTCTGCAGGTAGTCGAGGTGCTTGGCGTTGTAGATAATCCTGACCTCGTCGGTCGCCGCCGACCCGATACAGGTCAGGCGGACGTTCTTCTCCTCGACTTCCTCGTCGGAGAGTATCTGCTGCATGTCCATGTCGATTTCGCCCTTGAGGACGATAGCGGCGCAGTTCGCACACGCGCCGGCACGACACGAGAACGGCCAGTCGTAGCCCTGTGCCTCCGCGGCCTCGAGGATGTACTCGCCCTCGTTCACGTCGAGGGTCCCGTAATCCTCGTTATCGAGGTCCATATCCTGGGCTTCCTCGAAGACTGCATCGTCGTACATGTCCCAACCCTGATCGTCGACCACGTCGTAGTTGAGGTATTCTACTGTGGGCATCATCCGAACCTACAGAGCCATGCCGGTTAGACTTTGCTATTGACAGCTACCGTATGGACGGGTGAAAGGCGATGGAAACGGGGGCAGTCACAGCTCGACCAGGTCTTTCACGGATGCTCGTACACTTGCTTGTGTTTTGTTCCCGTTCACCAGCGGGTCGGGAACCGACAGCCTTTCGAGGGCGCTTCCCACACGAGCAACCATGTTCCCCGAGTTCGAGGTGATTCCGGCGGTCGACGTCCAGGACGGACGGGTCGTCCAGCTGGTCGGCGGCGAGCGCGGGACCGGCACGACGTACGGCGAGCCGGTCGAGGCGGCACGGCGATGGGTCGAAGCAGGAGCCGAGACGCTACATCTCGTCGACCTCGACGGTGCCTTCGCGGGGAAACGGGAGAACGCAGCCGCGATCCAGGCGATCCTCGACTCGTGTGACGTGGCCGTCCAGCTCGGGGGCGGCATCCGGACCGTCGCGGACGCGACGGGACTGCTCGACAGGGGCGTCGACCGGGTCATCCTCGGCACGGCGGCCGTCGAGAACCCCGACATCGTCGCCCGGATCAGCGAGACGCATCCGGGCAGCGTGCTCGTGAGCCTCGACGCGAAAGACGGCGAGGTCGTGGCGTCGGGCTGGACCGAGGGGACCGGACTCTCCCCGGCGGACGCGGCGCGGCGCTACGAAGGACTCGGGGCCGGGGGTATCCTCTTTACCGACGTCGACGTCGAGGGACAGCTTGCGGGCGTCCGGACCGAACCCGTCGAACGCCTCGCCGACGCAGTCGGGATACCGGTCGTCGCGAGCGGCGGCGTCGCGACTGTCGAGGACGTGCTGGCGCTCAGGGAGGCGGGTGCGGCCGCAGTCGTCGTCGGGACCGCACTCTACGAGGGGGCGTTCACACTGGCCGAGGCACAGGAAGCCCTCGACGAGTGACGCTGTTCCGGGGATTCACGCCGGCAGCGAGACGGTGCTGACCGGCTGGCTGTACCTGGCGTCCCAGAAGACGAGTTCGGAGGCGGTCCACGTCACCGGTTCGACGTCGCGTTCGGCCGCCCGGCGGGCCATCTCGACCGAACCGCCACGGGCGATTGTCACGTGCGGGACGTACTCCTCGCCCTCGATGTCCTCGACCGGATCGAACGCGGCCGCGAGGTCGCGATGGAGACGGACCAGTCCGGGAGACTCGACAGCGAGGTAGACCACCGGCGACGTCCCCCTCGGTGCGTCGGCGAAGTACTCGACGGACGTGACGCTGATGTCGAACGCTGGCTGTCCGGCGAGCAGTTCCCGGACCTCCGCTTCGAGGTGGTCGTAGGACGGGTTCCGGCCGTCGACCAGCCGTTTCACGCCCAGTGTGTGTTCGCCCCGCGTTCGTGGGGTCGCCTCCGGCAGGTCGCGGGCGATGTCACTCGCCAGCGCGGCGACCCGACCGGGAACCGGGACGTTGAGACTGTACACGTTCTCACGGAGGGGAACCCCGACAAAAAGCGCGTCGATAGCGGGGTCGCTAGATACGGTCGAGCAACCAGAGGACAATGAGAATGGCGATGACGAGCCCGATGATGTTCGTGAACGGGAAGAGTCCGAGGATGGTCCCGACGAGCCCGAGCATCGCGTCGATGACTGCCAGAACCAGCCAGACGAGTATCAACAACAGGATTATCTCCAGGAGGGTCTCGGCGTCGAGTTTCGCTCGCATACGTGGCACTCAACGCGCCGGAATATTATATTTTGTCCCCGCCGTGGCAACAGTGCCACCCCAAATCGGCCTTAAAGCTTTTTGCTACCCGTTATCAACATCGAGAACATGATAAAAAAGCGGCGGGTCCCGGCGACGTGGGTCCGGGAGAACGTCTCTTTCCTTCTGGCTATTAGTATCATTAGCTTGTTCGGAATTAGCATCCTTTCTGTCGGTCTCGTTACTGCTGGTGGCGCTCTAACTGCCGGGAGCAGTCCGGGCGAGTGGGTGGGTCAGTCGAGCCACGAAACACAGCCCGCCCAGGCGGAAATCAACCCTGACTCGATTGTTATGAAGGCGACGCTCCCCCCGGACGGGGACGCCGACTGGCGGGTCCTGTACCGGCTCCAGCTCTCCGACGAGGACGAAATCCAGGCGTTCGAGGAGTTGCGACAGGACATCGAGAACGACCCGTCGGCGTATCTCGACCCGTTCGAGGACCGGATACGGCGAACAGTCGAGAGCGCGCGGGGAACGACCGGGCGGGAGATGTTCGTCGAGAACTTCGAGATACACGCCGAGCGGACGACACAGCCGGACGGCGAGTTCGGCGAAGTCACGTTCGAGTTCGAATGGAGCGGGTTCGCCGTCGTCGAAAACGAGGACACGCTCCGCGCAGGCGACGCGCTCGACAGTCTCATTCTCGACGAGGATACGAGTCTCCAGATAGGGTGGCCGTCGGCGTACCGGCTCCAGTCGCACGCGCCGGATGCGTCGGTCGTCGAGGACGGACGCATCGTCTGGCGCGGGCCGCTCGACTTCGACAGCGGTGAGCCGGAGGCCCACCTCACGAGCGACGACCAGCAAGCGGCGGAACCGACGCCAACCGACGCGGATAGCTCCGAACCGACGCCCAACGACGACGAGGCCTCGCGCCCGACACTGTGGCTCGTCGCCGGTGTGTTGTTTGCCACCGTCGGAGTCGGCGCGTGGCTGGTCGTCCGCGAGCGGCGGGCCGGCCCCCTCAGCCCGGCGGAAAACGAAGCGGACTCGTCGGACGGCGACGGCGACGACAGCCTGCCGTCCGAACTGCTGAGCAACGAGGAGCGCGTCCTGCGACTGCTCGACCAGAAGGGCGGTCGCATGAAACAGAAGGAGGTGGCCGACCGCCTCGACTGGACTGCCGCCAAGACGAGCCAGGTCGTCAGCGACCTGCGCGACGACGGGAAAATCGAGGCGTTCCGCCTCGGCCGCGAGAACGTCCTCACCCTCCCGGACGTCGACCTCGAAGACAACGAGACGTAGCGAGATAGCAGTTACGGGAAAACCGACTACTGCCGGTCCCGCCATCACACATCGCTGGAGATGAAGCCCGCACGGCGAGACAGTGCGAAACCCGCCACGAACGACCCTCGTCTATCCGCATCCCCGAGGAGAATCCCCCCCACAGCATCGGCTCTTTCCGCCGACCAGATAATAGTATTTAAATCTTCATACCGTTTTCCGTCAGTAAACGAAGCTCAACGGAAAACCCGGGGACGAAAACGGTATGAATCCAGATCAATCGCGGTTAACCCGGTCAGAACGGGGTTGAGTATTGTGCATTTATACGGGATAAGGGGAACAACAGGGAGGTATGAGGAGACCAACGGCGGTCGCGCTGACAGTGATGATGTCGCTGGCGATGATTGTCGCGCTCCCGGCAGCAGGGGTAGCAACCCCTGGCACAACTGCCGGGACAGTCGACGAACACGACGGGCACGCACCCGACGACCCCGGCAACGGAACAGTCCCTGACGAAACGGGACGATTCCTGACGACCCAGGGAACGGAACAGTCCCTGACGACCCAGGGAACGGAACGATTCCCGATGATCCGGGGAACGGAACTGCACCGGGGGCACAGCTCTCGGGCGTCGTGGGCGCACAGGAAGGTGAACTGGAAAGTGACCTCGACCAGCGGACCTTCGGCGTCAAAATAGCCAAGACGAACAGCGCGGAGGCGCAGGCTGACGTCGTTGCAGACAAGCTGGACGACATCGAGAAGAAGCTGGACGAACTCGAAGCGAAGAAAGCGAATCTGCAACAGAAGCTAGAGAACGGTGAGATCACCGAGGACCAGTTCGCGGCGGAGATGACGGAAGTCGTGGCGGCGACCGAGGCGGTGAAGCAGTTGGCCAACCAGGCGGAGAACGTCGCTGGAGGACTTCCGAGCGAGGCGCTCAATAACAGCGGTGTCGACGCCGACAACATCCAGACGCTGAAAGACGAGGCACACAACATGACCGGGTCCGAGGTGTCCGACATCGCGACCGACATCGCAGGCCCGGACGTCGGCCAGACACCAACCGACGTGCCCGTGGGTCCGCCCGACGACGTCCCGCGGAGCAACGTGACCAACCCGGGCAATGGCTCCGGCCCGCCCGGTGACATCCCGCCGGGCAACGTGAGTGACCCGGGCAACGGCACCGGCCCACCTGACGATACTCCGCCAGGCAACGGCACTGGACCCGGTGACGACGGACCCGGCAACGGCACCAGCCCGCCAGGCAACGGCACCGGCCCACCAGGGACGATGATGACGATGGAGACGACGGCGATGACGGAGATGACGGTGACGATGGTGACGACGGTGATGACGGCGATGGCCCGCCGGATGACACTCCGCCGGGTGACGACCCCGGAGCACCCTGACGCGGGGGATAGTCCGGGGACGTTCGACAGTACAGTCCGACCGACCAACACACTTCTAGCGAGGTAGTTTCACGCTGGTGCCCGTTCGTCGGAAAAGACCACAGCGTTGAAACGCTGTCCGGCGGTAGATACCCCCAATGACGCTTCGAGTGACGAACTCGCTCACCGGCGAACGCGAGGTGTTCGAACCCCAGGATTCGGATTCGGTTTTGCTCTACTACTGTGGGTTGACGACCTCGGACCCGGCGCATCTCGGGCACGCCCGCGGGTGGGTTCACGTCGACGTGATGCACCGCTGGCTCGAATGGCTGGGCTACGACGTCCGCCACGTCGAGAACTTCACCAACGTGAACGAGAAAATCGTCGCGCGCGTCGGTGAGGACGGCGACTCGGAACGCGAGGTCGCGCGGTCGTACATCCGCGACATCATCCGCGACATGCGCTCGCTCAACCTCCTCCGTGCCGAGGTCTACCCCCGCGTCTCCGAACACGTCCCGGAGATCGTCGACCTCGTCGAGACGCTCGTCGACCGCGGCTACGCCTACGAATCCAGCGGCTCCGTGTACTTCGACGTCACCTCATTCGATGAGTACGGCCGCCTCTCGAACCAGGACGTCGAGGAGATGGAAGCACAGGGGACGACCGAGGAGCAAGCCGAGAAGCGCAACCCGGCCGACTTCGCGCTCTGGAAGGGCGGCGGCGTCACCCCCGAAGAGATCGGCGAACACCAGCACGACGGGGCCGCTCCCCCGGATGAGGCGGTCGAGACCGCGCTGACGTGGGACTCGCCCTGGGGGGAGGGCCGTCCGGGCTGGCACATCGAGTGCTCGGCGATGAGCATGACCCACCTCGACGACACCATCGACGTCCACGTCGGCGGGCAGGACCTCGTCTTTCCCCACCACGAGAACGAGATTGCCCAGAGCGAGGCGGCGACGGGCGAGACGTTCGCCCGCTACTGGCTGCACGTCCGCCTGCTGGACGCCGCCGACGAGGAAAAGATGTCCTCGTCGCTGGGCAACTTCGAGACGGTCGCGGAGGCGGTCGAGCGGTACGGCTCCGACGTCGTCCGGACGTTCCTGCTGTCGACGGCCTACCACAATCCGGCGACCTACAGCCGGGAGACGGTCCAGGAGGCCCAGGAACGCTGGGACCGACTGGAGCGGGGATACGAGCGCGCCGTCGAGGCCGCCGACAGCGTCGACGCCCGGACGAAAGTCGAGGATTCCGACCTGCGCAGGACCGTCGAGACCGCAAGACGGGAGTTCGAGGATGCGATGAACGACGACTTCAACACCCGGGCGGCGATGAGCGTGCTGCTGGAACTGGTGTCGGCGGTCCACGCCCACGTCGACGGCCACGAGGAGTTCGACTACCGCGGCCTCCGGCAGGCCGTCGAGACGTTCGAGGAGTTCGGCGGCGGCGTGCTCGGACTCGGATTCGGGACCGGCGGGGCGGACGGCGAGGTCACGGTTGCCCGGGAACTGGTCGACCTCGTGCTCGGAGTCCGCGAGCAGGAGCGCGAGGCCGGCAACTACGACCGCGCCGACGCCCTCCGCGACGACCTCGAAGCGCTCGGCGTCGAGGTCCAGGACACCGGCGACGGCGTCGAGTACCGGTTCACCTGAACGGCGTCGCGGGGGTCACCGGGAGCCGCCGCTGGTCGGCCCCATCCCCCCCGGCCGGGCGCGCGACTCCCTGCCCAGGCTTCCCGGAGCGACGGCCAGCAGACCGAACGTCACCCCCGAACGCCGACGTAGAGAAGACAATCGTCGACCGCGGTGACGGGACGGCGAGCGCGACGTGCCCGGACTGGGGACCACCTTCGAGTTCCCGTATCTCCCCCTGTACGTGCTGGTGGGGGCACCCTCGGCGGGGAATCCAGTAAATCCGGAACCTGGGGCACCCGCGGCTCGGGCACCTGCTGGCGGTGAACCGGTAGTTGTCACCGCGAAGGGCGCGAACGCCGACGCGGACACGCGAGAAGAGACCGACGGCCTCACCGGCTCGACGGGCGGCTAGCTCGACTGGATTTCCTTGAACTGGTCGAGGAGCTCCTCGGTGGAATCGCCACTCTCGTACTCGACGCTTCCCCGGTACTCCGTCCGCTCGTCGTCGAAACTGGCGTCCACTTCACTGTTCTTGCGCTCGCGGCGCTCGTGCTCCTCTTCGTCGTATGCTCCCATCGACATTGTGTGACACACTCAAGCTTGGATGTTCGTTATTATCAAAGTAACGGTTGTCACAATTGACTGGACGAGCGTTCAATCGACACGCTGTCGGGCAGAAATCGCGGCTCATTCCCACGTAGGAACTGTCGCAGGGTCGTCGCACCCGGCCGGGCACGTGTACGGTCACACACCAGTAGCCGAGCACGTGCGGGTTATCCCAGTTTCCCACGTCGCTATCGGGGCCGCGCTGTTTTTCCTCGTGTGACTCGCCCGCGGGGTTGCCGGCGTAGCCGACCTCAAGTACCGGGACGGTGAAGCCGTCGTAGATTGCGCCGCCCAGCGCGGCGCTCGGGATGACGATGGTGTTGCGGACCAGGTAGTAGGACCCGGAGACGCGCCCGCCGGCCTGTTGCTCGGCGGGGCCGACGATGAGTGCCTTGTGTGCCGGGAGTCCGGCGAACCGGAGCCCCGAGTAGGCAAACAGCGCGACCAGCACGACGGCGTTGGCGGGCGCGCTGATGAGCAGGATGGGAAAGATGGCGTACACCGAAAAGCCCAGCGCGACGACCGGCTTCAACCCGACGCGTTCGGCGAGTTTCGCGGCGACCGGCATCGAGACGAGCGCGATGGCCATCTCGATAGCGAGCAGGACGCCGAAGAACACGTCGGGGTCCAGCGTGACTGCGCCGAGGTCCAGCCCAACCTGGAGAAACTCCGTGACGACGATGATGAAAAACACGTAGACCATGCCGTTGGCGAACCGGACGAGCGTGTCCGCGACCAGCAGCGGCCGGAGTTCCGGCGGCAGCGCCCGGAGGTCCTCGAGGACCTCTCTGATGCCCTCGAACTCCTTGCCGATGGCCGTGTCCTCGGCCTCGTAGAGGTAGTGCTGTGCGACGGTCGCGGCGACGGCGAAGACGATGGCGACGGCGAGGATGACCTGGAAGCCGACCTGAAAGTCGGCGAAGACGTAGAGTACGCCGGCCGCGAGCAGCGGGCCGATGAGGAACGCCGTCCGGCGGAACACCTCGGTGCTGGCGAACCCGCGGGCGAGTTTCGACGGCGGCACTGCCTGCTTGACGATGGCGAACGTCGCACCGAGGCCGAACGACTTCCAGGCCTGCGCCAGAAAGAGGCCGACGAAAATCCAGAACCACGGCTCGATAGTCACGCCGGCGACGGCGACCGTGCCGAACGCGGGCGCGACCAGCCAGAACAGGAAGCCGAGACTCGAAATCAACCCGAAGAGGGTGAGCGCGTACCGCGACCCGATGCGGTCGGAGATGGCACCGCCGGGGTACGGGTAGGCGGCGCTGATGACGTTCCCGACGGTGCCGAACATCCCGATGGCCAGTCCGCCGGCCCCGAGGACGGACATGTACCGCGGGACGTACCGGCTGGTCATCTGGAAGCCGAGGCTGAACGCGAACATCGCAACCGAGAGGACGAGCACGTCCCGCCGGAACGAGAAGAACTGCCTGAACGGGTCCAGGACATCGGGAACCTCCTCGTCGGTCGTCTCCTGTGCTGTCATTGGTTGGACCTTACTGGACCCGCGAAGTAGTTGTGCGAAACGTTGGCTGATGGATTCAAATAGCTTTTGTCGGCGTGGCGTCCACCGGTCGAGGCAAGGTTACCGTGGGTCAGTTCGTCGAGTCAACCGGTCGAGCGTCGGGGAGCCGTCCAGCAGGCCGACACGTTCGGGAACACTTTTGCCACCGCCCGTTCACGTGGCGGATATGTCCATCAACCAGACGCAATGGAGCCGGAACGCCCTGGCGCGGGCCGGGCTGTTCGTCGTCGCGTCGACAGTCGCGCTGACGGCGAGTTTCCTCGGCGTCGTGGGCCTGCTCGCCGGGGAGGTTTCGGGGCTCAGCGACAGGCTTCCCTTCTACGTGCTCGTGATGGCGCTGTCGTTCGTCGCCGCGATCATCACCTTCGAGGAGGAGTACCGCGACGCGGTCCGGAGCCTCCAGCTATCGGTTTCGCTGGCCGCCGCGACGTTCCTCCTGGCCACCTTCGGCGGCGAGGGCGTCGCCTTTCTCTACCAGAACCACGAGGAGGTCGTCGCCTCGCAACTGCTCTTTTACATCCTCGCGGCCGGCCTCATCGGCACCGGTATCGGCTACTGGACGCTCCATCACTGGTCGGAACTCAAGTGGAACGGCCCGCAGCTCTAGCGGTTCTCGGGTCGCGGCCCCACGTCGTGGCTCACTCCACACGGGCGTCGACGACGACGTGGACAACGCCCTCGCTGTATCCCTTGATTTCGCGAGTGTCGCGGACCTCGACAGTCCGCCCCTGGTCGTCGGCGGCCGCCTGCAACCGCGCTATCGGCCGGTCCGGGGCCAGTTGCTCGGGCGTCGCCTCGTGTATGTGGACGGCTCCGCCGGTATCGAGCGCGGCGAGTGCGCTGTCGAGGTACTCGTGGGCGTCGTAGTAGCCCATCACGACGCGGTCGAAGGCGAAGGGGTCGCCGCCCGCGTCGGCCACCTCGACGCCGTTCGCGACGACGTCGCGACAGTCCGCCCGGTAGGTTTCGACGCGCTCTCGCACGTCGTTGCGGACGACGTTCTCGACGAGATACTGGAACGCCGCGGGGTTGCGTTCGACCGCGGTGACACGCGCACCCCCGCGGGCCATCGGGAGCGTGAAGTAGCCGATGCCGGCAAACATGTCGAGGACGCGTTCGTCGGCCGGGACGACCTCGCCCATGCGCGCGCGTTCGGACTTGTTTCCCGGTGAGAACATCACCGCCGCGAGGTCGAGCGCGTAGGTCGTCCCGTGCTCGCGGTGGACCGTCTCGGTGTCCCCCTCCCCGGCGATGACCTCGACGGCCGGTTCGCGGTGCTGGCCGGCGATGCCCTCGCGGGCCAGGACGGTGTCGGCCTCGCCGTGCATCGAGAGCAGCGCCTCGCCGACCTCCGCCGGCCGCGGGCTGTCGCCGAGTTCCACGAGCACGACGCTCCCGATGACCGCCCAGGACCCGGGTGCGCGGGCGAGTTCGTCGTCGCTCCAGCCCCGCTCGCGCAGGTGGTCTTCGAGCGTCCGGAGCCGCAACTCGCCGGCCTCCTGGACGACCTCCAGCACGTCGGTCTCCTCCGGCGGTTCGGTGACCGGAATCGCGACCGCCCCGGAGCCACACTCGTAGACGCTCCGGTCGTCGTCGTAGACGCCCTCCGCACGCAACGCCTCGATTGCCGTCTGTGCGCGGGGTTTCTCGACCACTGCTGACAGGGGCTGTTCGGTCATTCCGATAGCGTGAGTCCGTGTTGCGTCCGGTTATATCTCTCGTTTCTCCGGGCCGGCGCGACGGTGGGTTACGCCCGCTTGGCTCCGGTCACGACGACCGGACGGTCGGTGTTCAGATGGAGTCGGCGTCGAACTCGTCGGCGCGGTCCAGGATGGCGTCGACCGTGCCGGCGACTCAAATAAAGACAGTGCACACTGCGAATCGGGGGAGAAAACGGGGCTACGTGTCGGTTCCGACGAGCGGGAACTCCGTGCCGACGTCGTGTTCGTCGGCGTCCTCGTAGACGACGTGGGCGGCGGCGACGTCCTGGATGGCGAGGCCGGTCGAGTCGAAGACGGTCACGCCGTCCTCGGGGGTCCGGCCCGCGACGGCACCCGTGACGACCTCGCCGAGTTCGCCATGGAGGTCGTCGTCACCCAGCAGTCCCTCGCTCCAGGGAACGTTGATTTCGCCCGAGTGGGTACACTGCTCGTAGTCGTCGATGACGAGCTTTGCTTCCTGGAGGATTTCGTCGGCGATCTCGTGTTTGCCCGCCGCGTCGGCCCCGATGGCGTTGACGTGGGTCCGCTCGCCGACCGAGTGGACGATGGGGTCACGGACCGGCGTGGTCGTCGAGACGACGTCGCACGCGGCGGCCTCCTCGATGGAGCCTTCGCGGACGTCGAACTCGTCGCCGTACGCGGCGATGAACTCCTCGCGGGCCTCCTCGTCGGGGTCGCTGATGACGACCGTCTGGATGTCCCGCACCTGTGCGATGGCCTCTAGCTGGTAGTGCGACTGGACGCCGGCCCCGACGAGTCCCAGCGAGGTGGCGTCCTCGCGGGCGAGATAGCGCGTCGCGACGGCCGCCGCCGCGCCGGTCCGCAGGCGCGTCAGCCCCGTCCCGTCCATCAGCGCGAGCGGGAAGCCGGTCGTCGGGTCAGAGTAGATGATCGTCCCCATGACCGTCGGGAGGTCGGCCTCGTCGGGGTTGTCAGGGTGGACGTTCACCCACTTGATGCCCGCCGCGTCCCAGTCCTCGGCGTCGATGTACGCCGGCATCGACCGGAAGTCACCGTTGTACTGTGGCAGGTCGATGTACGATTTCGCCGGCATCTTCGTGTCGCCGCGCGCGTAGGCCCCGAACGCACCCTCCACGGCGTCGATCACCTCGACGATGTTCGTGCTCTCGGTTACGTCCTCCGAGTCCAGAATCAACGTCTCCATACTCGGTGTGTCCAGGGGGAACCCACTTAGCAGTTGATGAATCCGGCCCGCGACGCCTAGACTGCCCGCTCGACCGCCGCGACGGCCTCGTCGACGTCCGCGTCGTCGACGTCCCAGTGGGTACAGAAGCGGACGACGTGGTCGTCGAACGGAACGCCGAGCACGCCCTCCTGTTTACACGCTTCGAGGAACCGTTCTGCTGGCTCGTCGGTCTCGACGAGAACGATGTTCGTTTCCGGCGACTGGACTGTCAGGCCGTCGATGCGGGCGATGCCCTCGGCAAGCCGCTCGGCACGGCGATGGTCTTCGGTGAGTCGGTCGCGGTTTGCCAGCGCGTGCAACCCCGGGGCGGCGATGATGCCGGCCTGGCGCATCCCGCCGCCCAGTAGCTTCCGGTTGCGGTGGGCGCGCTCGATGAACTCCTCGGACCCGGCGAGCATCGACCCGACGGGCGCACCCAGCCCCTTCGAGAGACAGAACACGACCGAGTCGACGGGTTCGACGAACTCCGCTGGCGGCCGGTCGAGCGCCGCGGCCGCATTGAACAGCCGCGCGCCGTCGAGGTGGACCGGGACGTCGTGCTCGTGTGCCGCCTCCGCGGCCGCGGCGATATCCTCGGGGCTGATCGCCGTCCCGCCCTTGCTGTTGTGGGTGTTCTCAAGTGTGAGCAGGCCCGTGCCGGCCTCGTGGCCGCTCTCGGCGACGTACCCGTCGTGGACCTGTTCTGGCGTGATGACGCCGCGGTCGTCGCCCAGGATGGTCCGGGGCTGGACCTCCGAGTGCTGGACGAGCCCCCCGAGTTCCCACCGGTAGACGTGGCTCTCGCGTTCGCAGAGCACCTCCTGGCCGCGCTCGGTGTGGGTGCGGGCGGCGACCTGGTTGCCCATCGTCCCCGAGGGGACGAACAGGCTGTCCTCGGTGCCGAGTACCCCGGCCGCCCGCGCTTCGAGGTCGTTGACTGTCGGGTCCTCGCCGTAGACGTCGTCGCCCACGTCGGCGTCGCGGGCCGCGTCGCGCATCTCGTCGCTCGGGAGCGTCACGGTGTCGCTGCGCAGGTCTATCATACCATCACGTACGTCTCCCACCCCAAAACTCCACCTCTCTTCGGACGACGTGAGTGGTCCGCTCGTCGTGCGCCTGTCGTCACGACATAGTGTTCGGATAAGCAATACTGGAGTTGTAAACAGCATGAAAGGGGCGAAGCGCTCGCCGGCTCCGACTCACTGCGCTCCTCGTTGCACTGCGGTGCTTGCTTCGTCTCGCTCGGCGAGCGCTTCGCCCCTTTCATGCTGGTCGCAGTTCTCTTTGAGAATCTCTTATCTGAACAGTTCCATTCGAGGGTGACGGCGTTACGGGCGGCCGAGTTTGAGCGCCTGCTGGAGCGTGTGCCCGAGATAGCCGACGACCGGCATGAGCGTGGACAGGGTTCCTATCATCCTCATGACAAACCGAGATAAAACCTGCCGTAGCGAGAACTCTGCATACGATGGTGTGAGAGGCGGCGAATGCCGACGGGCGAGACGGCCCTTTTTTATGCCAGAGAACTGAGTATACAGAGCATGGGAGAGCCGATTCGCGTTCTCCACGTTGACGACGACCCGGAACTCGCCGAGACGACAGCCAGCTTTCTCGAACGCGACGACGACAGGTTCGTCGTCGAAACCGCGACGGGTGCGAGCGAGGGGCTGGATAAACTCGCCGAAGGAGAGTTCGACTGCGTGATTTCGGACTACGAGATGCCGGCGACCGACGGGCTCGCCTTTCTCGAGACGGTCCGGGAGACGTATCCGGAGTTGCCGTTTATCCTGTTCACCGGAAAGGGAAGCGAGGACGTCGCCAGCGAGGCCATTTCGAGCGGCGTAACGGATTATCTCCAGAAGGAATCCACGGTCGAGCAGTACACTGTGCTGGCGAACAAGGTGAGCAACGCGGTTGATCGCTACCACGCTCGGCGTGCCGTCGAGCGGTCGGAACACCAGCTCAGACGGACGTACGAACGGATCACGGACGGCTTTTTCACGGTCGACACGGACTGGCAGTACACCTACGTCAACGAGGAGGGTGCCCACCTCGTCGATCAGTCGAAAGACGAACTGCTCGGGACGACTGTCTGGGAGGTGTTTCCCGACATCGTCGACACGCCGTTCGAGGACGCGCTCCGAACGGCGATGGAGACCCGACAGACGACGACCGCCGAGGCGCACTATCCGGCACACGATACGTGGTACGAGGTCCGGGTGTACCCCGACGAGGAGGGCATCTCCATTTTCTTCCAGGACGTCACCGAGCGCAAGGAGCGCGAACGGACGCTGACGGCGCTACACGAGGCGACACGGGAGATCGGACGCGCGGAGCGACCGGC
>PXQO01000050.1:0-4898 GCA_003021285.1 Halobacteriales archaeon QH_2_65_14
GGGAGCCATCGTGGACGCGATGATCGAACTCGGCACCTCGACGTCGAACGTCGACCTCGCCATGTCGTCGATCTACTCGCACAACCGCGACCGCATCGACGACGAGACCGACCGCGCGTTTCTCGTGCGGGACGACCCCGACCACGGGAACGCGGTCGAAAAACCCGTTCAGAGGGGGCCAGACATCGGGGAACCGCCCGTCCACCCGGACCACGAGGACAGGGGTCGACGCGAGATTCCCGTCGACGACGGCGTACTCGTCGAGGGCGACGACTTGCCCACAGAGGGCCAACGGGTGTGGCTCAAGGGGTTGGGCTGTGTCAGGCTGACCGCCGAGGGCTTCGAGTACACCGGCGACGAACTGGACGTGACCCGCGAGGAAGGGGTAGACATCGTCCACTGGGTTCCTGCCGACCGGAATCTTCCCCTCCGACTCCGGACGATGGACGGCGACGTGTCGGGGGTCGCCGAACCGGGCGTCCGGGAGTACGACGAGGGGGAGATGCTCCAGTTCGAGCGGGTCGGCTTCGCCAGACTGGACAGTCACGGCGAAGGGGAGACGGTGGCCTACTGCGCTCACCCGTAGACCGCACCGGGGCATCCGAAAAGCCGGCAACGAAGTTCGTCGGTCAAACGTTTAAGTTCCCGCCCGGCCACGGCTATACTAGCAATGGCAATCGACCCGGAATTCGAGACCACGTACGAGGAAGTCGAGCGACACGAGGGACATCGCGTCTGGACGCCCGACGGCGATGAGCCGACCGACGAGAAGCAGGGTATCCACGGGACGCACGTCGCAGTCGATTTCGACCTGTGTATCGCCGACGGCGCTTGTCTCGAAGACTGTCCGGTCGACGTCTTCGAGTGGGTCGATACGCCGGACCATCCCGAGAGCGAGATCAAGGCGGACCCGACCCACGAGGACCAGTGTATCGACTGCATGCTCTGTGTCGACGTGTGCCCGGTCGACGCGATAGACGTCGACCCCAGCAGGGCAGGCCGCATCTGAACTCTCCTGAACACCGACTCTGGTTTTGACGTCGCTGGGAGCCAGTGACTACTCCGGTTCTAGCTCCTGCTCTATGGTTGGCTCCGGATTCGTCACCATCCGGTTTGTCACGTTACTGGTATCGATTCCAGAATCGGGTGGTAGGAGCCGACTATACGGGCAATGAGCGTTCGCATCGCCGGACAAATGACGAAACACTTAGGCCCCCATAGGCGTGCAACTCAGATAGGGTAGTGATACCAAATGCACATGGTCGTACTTACCAAAGGCGTACCCGACTTCCGCGAGGGGAAGGTGTCCTTCGACGAGGACGGACACCTGGAGCGCGGGAAGACGCCGACCGTGATGAACCCGAACGACAAGATCGCGCTTCGGGCAGCACTGCAGACGAAAGTCAAACACGGCGGGCACGTATCGCTGTTGAGCATGGGGCCGCCGGGGTACAAGGAGGTGCTCCAGGAGGGGATGCGTGACGTGTACGCCGACGACCTCTATCTTCTCTCCGACCGCGAGATGGGTGCGGCGGACACGTGGGCGACGGCGATGACTGTCGCCACGGGCATCGAGAAACTCCAAGAGGAACCCGACATCGTCTTCGCGGGGTTCAAGACCGCTGACGGGGAGACGGGACACACCGGTCCGCAGACGAACTGGTGTATCGACATCAACGAGGGGATGACCGACCGGCCGCTCATCACGCACGTCATCTCGCTCGACGTCGACGAGGACGAGGGGATCGTCCGGGCGAAACGACTCGTCGAGGGCGACGTCTCCGAAATCGAGACAATCGAGGCCGAACTCCCGGTGTTCGTCGTCACGGACCCCGAGTTCGAGGCCAACTACCGGAAGGCCGACCACCGCCTCCGGTACAAGGACTTCCGCGAGCAGACACAGGAGCGCGCGGACAACCTGGACCTCGACGAGGACGTCACTGTCTGGAATCACGAGGAGCTGAACCTCGATCCCGACTACATCGGACTCGACGGGTCACCGACTATCGTGGCCGGGGTCGATCCGATTCCCAAGGGCCCGTCCGAACGCGACGCGACCATGATAGACCCGGACGACGACGAGGAGATGCAAAGCGTGTTCGACGAGATGAACGTGTTCGCAGGGGGTGACTGACGATGGTCGAACTCGACCCGACCGAACACGACGTCTCGGAACTCGGCCCGGAGGTCAACCGGATAGAGGACGTCGACGAGTTAAAGGAGATGCTGGACCTCGAAGAGGAAAGCGAGGACCGCACGCCGGTCAAGACGCTCATCGAGAGCCGCATCGAGACGCTCGAGGAAGAAAACGAGGAGACCGACCCCGAGGAGGTCGACCTGACGGAGCTGACCATCGCGGACATCGCCAACATGGTCCGCGACGTCGACGACCCCGACGTTCTCAGGGACCTCCTGGAACGCGAGAAAGAGGGCAAGGAACGCAAGGGTGCTATCACCCAGATAGAGAACCGCATCGAATCTATCGAGGGGACCGACGAAGAGGACGGGGAAGAACTCGAGTACGTGCCGCCCGAAGAGAAATACCCCGAGATGCAGCATCCGACCGCCGACAAGCAGTACGTCGAAGGGGCCACCGACGAGACCTACCGCGACATGTGGGTCTACTGTGAGACCCAGCAGGGCGAACTCATCGACGTCTCGAAGGAGATGCTCGGTCACGCCCGGAAGCTGATGGACGAGTACAACAGCGACGAGGGGTACGGCGGCGACGAGGACGGTGACCCCGAGGACGTCGTCGCGGTCATCATCGGCTCCGACGTCGCAGACCTCGCCGACAAGGCGGTCGCGTACGGTGCTGACCGCGTCGTCTACCACGAGGACGACCGTCTGGAACGGTTCCGGCACAAACCGTACACGGAGATATTCTGTCACATGTGCCGCGACTGGGACGTCGACTGGCGGGACTACCACGAACCCCGCTACAACATCTTCCCGGCGACGAACAACGGGCGCGACCTCTCGGCGCTCGTCCAGGGCGAACTCGACTCCGGCCTCGCGTCGGACTGTTCTGACCTCTACATCGACGAGGCGATGATCTCCAACCCGGCAAAGACGGGGAAACCCGGCGACAGCGTCGAGTTCGAGCGGGTACTCCATATGCCCCGGCCGGACTTCTCGGGCTTCGAGTACTCGACGATCCTCTGTATCGACAAGCCGTTCCGGGACTTCCACCCGCAGGGCGCGAGCGTCATCCCGGGGACGTTCGACCTCCCGAAACCGGACCACGAGCGCGAAGGGGAAATCGTCGAACACGACATCGAGGTGCCCGACGACTGGTTCGGGATCGAGGTCACCGAGTACGACCAGCTAGACGAGGGCGTCGACCTGACAGGACACGAGGTCGTCGTCGCGATGGGCAGGGGCATCGACGACCGGGACCCGACCGAGGGCATCGAACTCGGTCTCGAACTCACGGACCAGTTCGACGACGCCGGATTCGGCCTCTCGCGGGGCGTCATCACGGCGTCGTACGAGTTCGGCGGCCACGTCGAGCAGTACATCACGGAGGAGCGACAGATCGGCGAGTCGGGGCAGGTCGTCGAACCCGACCTCTACATCGCGGCTGGTATTTCCGGCGCAGTCCAGCACAAGGTCGGGATGGACGAGTCCGAAACCATCGTTGCGATAAACAGGGACCCGGACGCCGACATCCGGGACTTCTCGGATTACTTCATCGAGGGCGACCTCTTCGAGGTGCTTCCGGCCCTCATCGACGCGCTCGAAGCAGGCGAGTTCGAAACGGCGCTCGCAGAGGCAAGTGACGACTAGCGGACCGCTCAAACAGATGATAGACGAACACCAACACGACGGAGGCAAGCGATGACGGACGAGTACGAACACTACGAGGCGGTCGTCGTCGGGGCAGGTCCCGGCGGTGCCGCCGCGGCAGCAGCACTGGCACGACAGGACGTCGAGACGCTCGTTCTCGAACGCGGCGATGAGGCCGGGTCGAAAAACGTCTCGGGCGGACTCATCTACGCGGAGGAGTCGGCACCCTACACCATCGACGCGCTGTTCCCCGAATTCCGGGAAGAGGCGTCCGAGCGACCCGTCGACGAGTACTACATCCACAACGTCGCCGGAAACAAGGTCAAGACGTTCGACCTGGAGGACATCCACCACCACGACACCGAGTGGTGCGACGCCGTGCTCCGGCGGCGGATGGACTCGTGGCTCGCCGAGCGCGTCCACGAGATGACTCGCGAGACGGGCGGTGGATTGCTCACGGACGTTCGCGTCAACGGTCTGCTCAGGGAGGGCGGAAAGATCGTGGGCGTCACCTGTGACGAACTGGACCCGATCACGGCAGACGTCATCATCGCCGCGGACGGGGTCAACTCCGAACTCGCCCGCGACGCGGGTCTGATGGACTGGGAGGACCCCGACGAGTGGTTCCAGGGCGTCAAGGCGGTCGTCGACATGGACCCCGAGGTGGTCAACGAGCGGTTCGACGTCGACGACGACGAGGGCGTCGCTCACCTGTTCTCGGGCGACCTCTTCGACGGCGTTCGCGGCGGCGGTTTCCTCTATACGAACGAGGACTCGCTGTCAATCGGCACGGTGTTCCACCTCGATTCCATTGCGGAGGAGCGTGCCGAACCTCACGAGTTGCTCGACAACCTGCTTACCCACCCCCTGCTCGACCAGTGGTTCCAGGACGACTACGAGGAACGCGAGTATTCCGCAAAGCTGGTTCCCGACTCGAAGAAGGTCGCCCACCCCTCGCCACACCGGGGTCGTCTCCTGCTCGTGGGCGACGCCGCCGGACAGATGCAGGCTCAGGGCCCCATCATCAAGGGCATGAACCACGCCGTGACTGCCGGTGGACTGGCCGCGGAGGCCTACCAGGAAGCGAAAACCCGCGGGAAACCACAGGC
>PXQO01000050.1:4920-11976 GCA_003021285.1 Halobacteriales archaeon QH_2_65_14
CTACGAGCAGAAACTCGAAGACGAGGGAGTGATGAAGAAACTCCGCCCGACGCGCTACCGGGCGACCCGATTCCTCTCGGAGAACGGCCTCGTGAACTCGGTCAACGACGCGCTCGTCAACTCGGCCGTCGGGAGTGCCGGAATCAAGCTGTTCGATAACCTGCTGGAGCGGTCGTTCAACTCGCCGTTCGTGCTCGGGATGATTCCGGACACGCGGTTCTCCTATGTGACGGTGCCGACGCGCATCGCGGAGGTGCTCGGGGAACCGATGGACGCCGAGAACGACGTCCAGCCGCCGGACCTGGCCGACCGCATCGGCGACCTGACCTACGACGTGGGCGACCCCCACATCGAGGTGCTGGACAACAGTTTCGAGGCCAGCGGGACCGCGGTGACGGCCTGTCCGGTCAGCGCGAAGGACTTCGGCGGCGGCTGTTACCGCGAGGAGATGGTCAGCACCAACGGCACCGAGGAGCGCAAGGTCAGCCTCGACACCCAGCCCTGCGTCGAGTGTGGCACCTGCGCCATCGTCGCCGACACACACTGGGAACACCCGAGCGGCGGCAAGGGCGTCGAGTACAAGGAGGGCTGACCGATGTCGTCCGCCGAGGCGCGCTTCCACCGGCGAATCCACGAACTCGCCGACCGGGCAACCGCGAACTGTGCCGAGTTCGCGCCGCCGGCCGACCCGCCAAACGAGGAGCAGGCCATGGAGTACCTGCGAGAGGGGGCCGGCCCGGCAGTCTCGCTGTACGTCGAGGCACGCACTGGCGGCATGATGGTTCACTTTCCGCCCGACGAGTACCACGCACTCGAAGGGGCGATGAACGACTGGCTGGAGCTATACGCGGCCTGCTACGGCGTCGACATCACCGCCGAGTTCACCATCCGCGAGGCGGCCGAACTGCTCGTCGACACGAGCGCGTTCGCTACCCGCAGATACAAACCCCACCTCCCGAATTCGGTCCACGACCCGTCTCCGAGCGCTCGAAAAGGATTATAACGCGTCGTGTGGTACCACCGTTCATGGACGGACTGGAGAAGCCGACGTTCGACCACAAGGATAGGCACGACATCTACGAGTACGTCGAACGCCACGGCGCGATGGAGCCGGAGGACGTCAGGACGTCGCTGGGACTCGACCAGCGGGCGTTCGGCCACCATCTCGCAGTTCTGAAGCGCGACCAGGTCCTGGAGGTGGAACACGGGAAACTCCGCATCGCCTTCGAGGCCGGGGCACAAGAGGAGTACGAGACGGACGGCATCGAGTTCACCATCCGGCAGGCCCGCGAGGAGGACCTGACGGGACTGGTCGGAGCCATCCGACAGGCCATCGGGAGCGGCGAGTACATCCGCGCCGAAACTGTCGCAGACGTCGTCGACAGCGAGGGGGTCCTCCTGCGTCACAACGACATCGAATCGCGGATGTTCTTCGTTGCGACGGTCAACGGCGAGGTGGTCGGCTGGGTACATCTCAAGCACATCGACCTGGACAAACTCAGCCACACCGCACAGATGACCGTCGGCGTCTTAGAGGAGTACCGGGGGTACGGTATCGGCAGTCACCTCCTCGAACGCGGACTGGAGTGGGCTGCCAAACAGGGCTTCGAGAAGGTCGACAACGCGCTCGCAGAGACCAACGAAGATGCAATAGAGTTTCTCAAAACGCGGGGCTTCGAAATCGAGGCCGTCCGCGAGGACCACTACAAAATCAACGGCGACTACGTCGACGAAGTCATCATGGCGAAGAACCTCTGAGCGCCGGAAGTCTCCTGTGCTTGCTTCGTCGGGTTGCTACTGGTCGGTCGCTCCGTCCGGGAGATGCTCGTCGGCGTCGTCCAGCGCGTCCGCGACCACGCCCTCCTGCCGTCCGCGAACGCGTGCGTGCCCGGCACAGACGTACTCGTTTTCCGTCCAGGGGATGTGGAGTTCGAAGGTCGCCTCGCTCTCACAGCCCGCTTTCTCACACTCCATGTGGCGACGTTCGTGGGGCACCCTCTTAACGTAGGTGACCTGCCGGGAGACTGGCTCGTCAGAGGAACGCCACGACGACCATCACGAGCAACATCCCGGCTGTCAGGAGGACCTTGACCGCTTTCGTGGAAAAGGAGACGAGCACGACCACGACTGCGGCAATCGCGCTCTCTTTTATGTCGCCACGGCGCAGATATTCGAGCACCAGAACTGTCAGGAGTGTGCCAAGAACAAGCCCCAACGTCCCCCAGAAGACGAACATGATAGCGCCGACGATACTCCCGATGGTCGTCGTCAGAACGGGCGTGCCGCCGATTTTCGCCGTGATGACCGGCCCCACCAGTTTGCCCGACATGGCGACGACACCCACCAGCGTCAACACGAGAAGGATGGACGTGGACGGTTCGCTGTATCCCGTATTCCACCAGTAGAGGTAGACGCCCGCGAGCGAAAGCGGTGCTTCGCCCGGAACCTGCGGGAGGATACTCGTCACGAGACCGGCGACGAGCAACCCGAACGCAGCCAGCGTGATGAGCGTCGTGGACACGTCTGATTGTCCGTTAGTCGCTCGCGTTCGTTCTCGACCTCCGGCCCGCCGTACCGGTCAAGGAGGGTTTCGACGGCAGTCCCGAGCGCGCGCATCGCCTCGGATTCCGAGTGATAGCCGAGTTTTGCGGCGACCTCCTCCCGGTGGGTGGCCTGTAGCACGCGACGGACCAGGAGACGCTCCCGGTCTTCCGAGAGGTCCTCGGCCGTGGAATCGGTCAGATAGCGAAAAGCGAGTTGCCGGATGGGACCGGGAGCCATCTCGAAGATACCCGGCCCGTAGGCTACCGCCGCCGCGTGTCGCCACTCCCAGGGCGACAGGTCGAGCGCCCCCATGCCGTCAATCGTGCGACAGACGGCCCTGACGATGTCGGGGTCGACCGCCGCGAGCGAATCGACGAGCATGTCCGGGAACCGACGGAGGAACCATCCGGTGTGTCGCTCCAGCAACGATTCCCCGGCGGGTGTGAGCGGCGACAGCATGATAGCGGAGTGTTCGCCGCTGCGCTCGTTTCGCGTCGTCGAGAGGTGGACCGTCGAGAAGCCGTTGTCGTCCCAGAAGCCCACCAGTTGTGGCGTAGCACCGTACCCGACGCCGAGCCAGTCGACGTCCGCCCGCTGTGCGACCTCCGAGAGAAGCCGGGAGCCGAGTCCCCGCGAGCGGACCGCGCCGTGCGTCGCAATCCGCATCACACGCAACCCGACTGTCTTTCCGGCCTCCTCGTCGCGCAGTTGACTCGTGAGAACGTCGGGCACCAGATTTCCCCGAATCCGGCTTCCCTCGTACATGGACGACCGCAGGGTTGCCGGAAGATTCCCCTCCCGTGCGAGCAACGCGACCGAGACCACGTGGCCGTCGAACAGCAGTGCGTGAACGGAGACGTTCGGTCCGTCGAGAAGCCGCGCGAGGTCGTTGGGTTCCGTCCGGTAGTGAGCGAGCACCAGTAGCCCGAACACCTCCCGGAGCAGGTGTTCGTCGGCGACCAGCTCGGCCGTCGATAGCGTTCGGTAGGTGACTGACTCGGGGTCCCCGTCCTCGACGAGTTGGGCGACGGCCGGCCCTGCGTCGAGAGCGAGCGCCCGGAACGACCACACCTCGATGGGGTCCGCCGGTGCGTACCGGATGGGTTCGGTCAACTGGACGTCTGTCACAGTGAGATTGCTGGCGTCTAAGTGGTCGCGAAACCGCACGGAGAACCCGCGGCCGGTACCCTCGTACCCGTGGACGGTCGTGGTGAACGCGACACCTGGCGCGTCCAGGAACGCCGAGAGGAATCTCACCGGGAGGGCCGCCGCCTCGTCGACGATGACCCTGTCGGGGTCGTCCGGCAGAGCAGTGGCCTCCCCGGCGGCACAGAACCGGACTCGTCCCCGTTCGGTGTCGAGCCGTCGTGGCGGGTCCCCGCCCGCGAATGCAGTCAGTTCACCGACGCCGTCCAGAAGCTCCCTCGCCCGTGCGAACAGTTCGCTCGCACTCCGGTACCGGGGTGCAGTGACCAGGACGTCGTTGCCGGCGAGAGCGAGGCTCGCCGCCGCGAGACCGGCGGCGCTCGATTTTCCCCGCCCGCGATTTGCCGAGACGACGAGTGCTTCGCCGGGGTCCAGGAGCACCTCGAACGCTTCGAGTGCATCGACCTGGTCCTGCGTGAGACACCGTTCGTAGGCATCCCTCGGGAAGGATGGATTCGGCGGGAGTGTCAGTTCCGGCGTGGGACGTCTCGGAGCCTGCTGAACGTGGCCGTCCCGCTCGACGGCGTCGGCATCCACGTCCACGATAGCGATGCCGCGGTGGGACCGGAGCGTCCCCACCAGCCGTTTCCGGAACTGTCCAGTCACGTCCGCGCGGTCGAACGGGGGAACGGCGAGTGTGTCGTCGAACGCGTCCCGCTTTTGAGGCCACGAGTCCAGAGCGGGCGTCAGGAGGACGAACAGCCCGCCGCCGTCGACGACCCCCACGAGCTGGCCGATGACGTTCGGTTCACACCGTTCGTGACAGTCGAGCACGACGACCTCGCGGGTCGTGCCGAGCAACCGGGACGCCTCCTCGGTGTTGAGACGCTCGCAGTGGGGGCTGTCAGCCCGCCCCACGTACGTCGTATCCGCGGGAGAGACGTCGATTGCGTCGAGCACGCGCTGTACGTACTCGCGGGTGCGCCGTCGGTCACCCGAGAGAACGAGCATCCGCCGCTCGTCGGTCGCCTGTGCCTCCTCGTGAAGACTCACTGCGAGTTCCATACTCGGCTCATTCCCCCGGGGTTTGTCTCCAACTCATCCGTTTCTCATCGAACTGTGCATATTCCTCGTTGCTTTCCCTTCGCGTCCGGGCGTATATCAGGGCTGTGAAGCAAGACACAGGAGACAGCGGCGCGGAGGATGTCACCCCGCCTGTATATCAACCTATAAAAGGGCGGACCGAGATTGAACGGGTAGTGGCGGACTCCGATACTGACGAGACTGACACGGCAGAGCAATCGGAGCCCCCGAGGAGCCGCGTTCCGGCAGAGGGGGCAGTCGTCAGGGACCGGTTCTCGTCGGACGAGGTGTTCCAGCGCATCATCGCGGCGGCCGACGAGGAGATCACCTCGCGAAAGCGGGAGCTGTTTTTCAGCGGCGTCGCAGGCGGGTTGGCGATCTCGCTCACGTTCCTGCTGTACGCATCGGTAAGCGCATCGACGGGCAAAGACCCCATTTTGAGCGTCCTCCTGTACCCACTCGGATTCATCTACATCATCATCGGCGGTTACCAGCTATACACCGAGAACACGCTGCCGCCCGTCGCGCTGACGCTCGAACGACTGGCGAGTATGACGGCCCTGTTGCGACACTGGGTCATCGTTCTCGCGGGGAACTTCACGGGCGGAATCATCGGTGCGACCGTCCTCGCCTGGGGCGGCGTCTTCTCCCCCGATGGGGCCCTCGTTGCGGAGGAGTTCGCCCGGAAAGGCATCGAGGAGGAGTGGTGGAACCTGTTTTTCAAGGGGGCGTTCGCCGGGCTGGTCGTGGCCGGGGTGGTCTGGGTCGAGTACGCCTCGCGAGACACCATCTCGCGGCTCGTCGTCATCTATCTCGCCTTCCTGGCTATCCCGCTGGGGAACCTGTATCACGTCGTCGTTTCGTTCACCGAGGTAGTGTACCTCCTGGTGGTGGGTAACCCCGGTATGCTCGCCGGTATGACGGAGTTCGTGATTCCGGTGTTGCTGGGCAACACCACGGGCGGGGTCGTTCTCGTCACTGTCGTAAACTACTACCAGACGAGCGAACACCGTCTCGGCAGTATCACCGGCGACAGACCGGTGACTCGCCTGTCTACCCAGGAGTGGATTTTCGGGGCCTACGTCGGCAGGGCGTACGTTCCGGTAATCGAACATCACGAACCAGCGCCCGCGACCACCGACGAATCCTTCCGGATACTCGTCCCCATCCTGAACCCCAACAACGAGGAGAACCTGGTCGCCCTGGCAACCGAACTGGCCAACCAGAAACCCGGTGGGACCGTCCATCTCGTCCACATGGTCCAGTTGCCGGGCGAAACGAGCTTCAGATACACTGCGCCACAGCGCCAGCGCATCAGGGCCGAATCCGAAAAACAGATCGAACCCCTGCGGGAACGCTACGAACAGCCGGACGTCTACTTCGAGACGTCGACCATCGTCTCCTACCGGACGTTCGAGGAGATTTTCAACCAGGCGAAAAAGGACGACACAGACATCGTGGTGATGGGGTGGGAACCGGACAAGAACTGGAATACGCTCCACGCCGGGCGGCCACTTGAGGAGTTGACGAGCGACCTCCCGTGTGATTTCCTGGTGTTCAAGGACCGCGGGATGGACCCGTCGAGAATCCTCCTGCCGACCGCGGGCGGTCCCGACTCCTCGCTGGGTGCGGAAGTGACGAGCGCACTCCAGGCCGGAATGGGAGTTCACGCGTCGCTTCTCCACGTCGTCGACGGCCCGGAGGAACGCGAGCAGGGAGAGGAGTTCCTCCAGGAGTGGGCAGAAGAGCACGACCTGGACGAGGCCGAATTGCTCGTCGACGATTCCGGCGACGTTGGGGACGCTATCGTCGGTGCGGCCGAAGACCAAACCATGCTCGTCATCGGGGCGACGGAACGCGGTATGCTGGCCCGTCTGGCCGGAGATTCGCTTCACATCAACGTCATCGACGACATCGAGTGTTCGGTCCTCCTGGCCGAACGACCATACGACAGGAGCCTCTTCCAGCGGCTGTTCGGTCGCGGTCAGCGTCGACGCTGAGTGGGAGTGGAGCCTGCTGGAAACCGGTGTGCCGCTGGGTCCGGGGACGACGTTTTTCACCGTCCGAACCGTAGCAACGCCGGTATGAAAGGTTCAGGACCGGCAACGGACTGGGTCGAAATCGATCAGTTCGACGGGGGCGTCGGCTGGATTGCCTACCCCGATGAGACGTTGCAACGGGCGAGCCACGCCCTAGTGGTCGACGGCGAACTCTGGCTCGTCGACCCAGTCGACGCCGAGGGTATCGACGACCTGCTGGCGGAGTACGGGGAGGGCGCGGGGG
>PXQO01000050.1:12132-29182 GCA_003021285.1 Halobacteriales archaeon QH_2_65_14
CGGGGACGACGCGACTCGGGGTCCATCCCGTCTTGCGCCTGTTTCCACCGTCGAAGCTGACGCGCCTCGACCCCGACAGGCTACTCGTCGGACACGGAGCGGGCATCCACAACGATGCTTCGGGGGCACTCGAAGCGGCAATCGACGGCGCGAGACGGCGGATGCCGGCCCTCTACTGGAAGAACCTCAAGGGGTTCGTCCTGGGCTGACCGACGCCCGTCGACTGCGGGCGTCCCCCAAGGCGATGCAATCCTTATAAGTACCCCGTCCGTAGGACCTGACGTGATATACATTACGCGGGGTCTCGTCGATACGCTGCTCCGACTCGCGAGTGAAGCGGACCCGGATTCGACGACGATCCCGCTCTCAGTCTCGCAGGCAGCGGACCTGCCGGAGACGAATCTCGGGGACGAGACCCCGGTTTTCACCCATTTCTACATGCCAAACGAGGGCGACGCACTCAACGCGGTGTTCGGTATCGACCTCAAGACGCCCGCCGGCCAGACGCCGGGTGTGTTCGTCTCACATCCGGTCAGTGAACTCCGCGTGACGAAACGGGACGAACTCAGGGAAGTGGTTTTCGTCGCCGTTCCGCCATGGGACGAGGACTCGTTCAAGGCCTTCGACAGGAAAGGTCAGGTACAGGAACTGTCGATTCTCGACATCGAACCCCCCGAGGAGTCCCACCTCGTCGAGTGATAGTGGTTGTTGTGACTCCGTTCGGCCCGGCGCGAAAGTATCCCTGTTTCGGCCCCTGAAACGGGCGAGGAGTGATTCCACGGCAGTAACTAATCACAACAACCACTATGAGTAGCGTCTCCCGTCACTCCAGATAGCCGAGGTTGCGAAGCTGGTCCGCGATTTCCTCGAACTCCGCCTCGGTCAATTCCCCTTTCTGCTCGTGCTGGATGACGATACTCCGGAGGAGAAACCGCACCAGGTCGCTCGTATTCTGGAAACTCGTCCCCTCGATAGTCTCCTCGACGCGGTCAGCCAGGTCCTTCGGAATCGAGACGGTCGTGTACTCCGTCATGCACGTGACGAGGACCGAGACGTGGATAGTCGTTGCGGCTTCGGGGCGACGACTTCCCGTGTCTTCAGGTGCCGACGACCAGCGACTCCTCGTAGTCGACGAGGTTCTCGTAGCCGTCCTCGGTGACGACGACGAAATCCTCGATGCGGACGCCCCCGACCTCGGGGTCGTACAGCCCGGGTTCGATGGTGATGACGTGTCCGGGTTCGAGTTCGTCACTCCCCGGGCCGACCCCCGGGAGTTCGTGGACGTCTAGCCCCAGTCCGTGGCCGGTGCTGTGGATGAACCCGGTCTCGGTCGACGAATCCGACCGGAGCGTGGGTAGTCCCGCGTCCTCGTAGACGTCACACGCGGCGGCGTGGACAGTCTCGCCCGAGACCCCGGGTTCGACGGCCGCGAGGGCCGCCTCTTTGGCCTCCTGTGTCAGGTCGTACCACTCCTGTAGCGTGTCGTCGTGTGGTTCGCCGTGACAGAACGTCCGTGTCATGTCGGCGTGATACTTCGTTTCCTTGTTCTGCGGGAAGATGTCGACGATGATGCTCTCGCCGGCACGGAGTGGTCCGCTCCCGCGGTCGTGGGGGTCTGCCGCGTCGCGTCCGCAGGCGACAATCGTTTCATCGAGCCCACAGCCACGGCGTAGCAACGTGACCTCGATTTCCTCCTTGACAGTCTCGCTGGTCAGGATTTCGCCGTCGTGGACGAGTCGTCCCTCGCCGTCGACGTCGGCACCGGCGACGAGTTCCTCGGCGCGGGCCATCGCCGCCTCGTTGGCGCGCTGGGCCGCCCGGATGTGCTCGACCTCCTCGTCGGTTTTGGTCGCACGAATCCCCGTGACTGCACTGCTCTCGTCCGCGGTGACCTCGACGCCCTGTTCGCGCAGTTCGTCGGCAGTCCGGAGCGGAAACCGGGGAGGCGTGGCGACCGACTCGACGCCGTACTCGTCGAGAAACGCCGCGAGAACGCGACTCCGTGCCTCCTTGCGGCCGTGTTCCGCGAGCAACCCCTCGTAGTCGAAATCCGACCCGCGTTCGACCGTCGCGGCGCGGGCCTCGCGTTTCGCCCGTCCATATTCGAGCCCCCTGAAGAAAAACAGGTGCACCTCGCCGTCGTACAGCGTCACGAACGGGTCGGGCGCGTTGAACCCCGACAGGTAGTACTGGTCGGAGTTCGTCGAATCCGCCTCGATGAGGTAGCCGTCCACCCCGCTGTCGTCCAGATGCTCGTCGAACTGTGAGAGGTCAGGGTTCATACCCACCCAGTCGGACGGGGGATACTTAGGAATTGCCGGAGACGGCCGACCAGCGAGCCAATTCCGAGAGCCATATCCGGGAATGCTCGAACTAGGTCGGGGCAACCACTATCAGCCGTCACGTCCCGGCGAACCCGCGCAGAATGCCCTGTCCGGCCGTCGAACCGATGTCGGTCAGTGAGACGCGCTCCGGGTGTGGCATCATCATCGCGACGTGGTCCTCCTCGCCGACGATGCCGGCGACGTTGTGCTTCGACCCGTTGGGATTGGCCGCCTCGGTTACCTCGCCGTCCGGTGTGCAGTACCGGAACAGCACCCTGTTTTCGTATTCGAGTCCCGCCAGCCTGTCGTCCGCAATCTCGAAACGGCCCTCGCCGTGTGCAATCGGAATCTCGATGACGTCGCCCGTCTCGAACGCACGAGTCCACGGGGTTCCGGCGTTCTCGACGCGGATGTGGACCCGCTCGCACTGGAAGCGGGCGCTCCTGTTTCTCGTGAACGCGCCGGGCGTCAGAGACGCCTCGCAGCCGATCTGTGCGCCGTTGCAGATGCCCAGAACCGGCACCCCCTCCTCGGCCAGGCTCCGGACCTCGTCGATAACTGGTGACCGCGCAGCCATCGCACCTGCACGGAGGTAGTCGCCGTACGAGAACCCGCCGGGCAGGACGATACCCTCGGTCCCGGGGGGGAGACCGTCCTCGTGCCAGACGAGACGCGCGTCGACGCCGACCTCCTGGAGCGCCCGGACCGTATCGCGGTCGCAGTTACTCCCGCCGAACTGGATGACAGCAACCGTCATCGTTGGTCGATGTGAACCTCGTAGTCGTGGAGCGTCGGGTTGGCGAGCAGTCGTTCAGTCATCTCGGTGACCCGCTCGCGGGCACTCCCCTCGTCGTCCGCATCGAGGTCGATCTCGAACTGGTCGGCCGACCGAAGCCCCCCGAGTTCGAATCCGAGCCGTTCGAGCGCCCGCCGCGTCGTTTCGGCCTCCGGGTCGAGCACCCCCTCTTTGAGCCGAACTGTCACGGTCGCAGTGTAGGCAGTCATCAGTACAAAGGCGGTTTCGGCTATCGAAAACGCTTGCGGTTCCTGCTGGGAGGCTGGACTACTCCCCCGAGAGCGCGAACGATTGCCACTCCTCGGGCTGGTCATCGAACCCCTTGGTCGTGAGTTCGAACTCCCCTGTGTCGGCGTCGACGGCCCGGATGTCGATCAGCAGTTTCATCACTGACTTGTGTGTCCCCCCGACCGTCGAACGGTTGCATGAGACTCCGGAGCGTCTGCTCGCTTTGGGTCTCCGGGTCGATGACGAAAATCCCCAGCCCCTCCGAAGTCTTGATACGGCCAGTCAGCGTGTGCAGGAACCTGAATATGGTTCTGACGTCCCCGTTGTACGTCAACAGTGAGGACAGGTCGTAGAATCCGGTGCGGACGCGGGCGATCCCGCTGCTCTGTAACTGCTCGTACAGCGACGAGTAGAGGATGTTGATTCCGGTGAGATTGCTCGGTCTGGAGACCGTCCTGATGTTGAGCGGTACCGACTCGCGGCCCTCCTCGGAGGCATCGACCACGGCCATGCGGTTTTTGGTGTACCGTCCGCCACAGTCCTCGAACAGATCGATTGTCTCGCGCCCCGTCTGGCTCGTCGTGACGAACAACAGCCCCTCGTTGCCGCTTCCGATGAGCAGTTTCATCACTGACTTGTGTGTCCCCCCGACCGTCGGCTCTGTAACGAGGATGTTCGAGCCGACTTGCTGACTCATGTTATTCCCCCAGCTCCGGAGTCGTCTCGGACGGCGGAATCCGCCGCCGGAGTTCCAGTTGTTCCACGACCTCCTCGGCGAACAGCCGGAGGTCCTCCAGGTCCGCCTCGTCGTAGGTCCTTGGAGTGTCGTGGATAAGACACAGTTCGCCCAGGACCGTTCCCTCGGGAGTTGTCAGGTCGACGCCGGCCCACGAGCGGATTCCGAGTTCCTCCAGGCGCTCGTTGTGTTCGAACCGTGAATCTGCCTGTACGTCCTCTATGACGGTCGGGCCGTCCTCCAGCATGCTGTACGTGCAGATGGTGTTTTGCCGGTCGAACACCGACCACTCCGCGCCACGACAGGCGAGCAGTTCCTCCTCGTGGGCTTTCATGATCCCGATGAACACGGCGTTCACGCCGAAGTGGGACCGGGCCAGCGTCGCAAGCCGTTCGAACGCCGGTGAGGAGGCGAACTCGTCGAGGTCGTACTCCGTCACCGTATCGAGACGCTCGTCCTCGTTTTCGGGGACCGGATACCCGACCTGCATCCGGCCCCGAGTGATGTCTCGAACTAATCCGGGAAGTCGTTGTTCAGTGCCGGGGATGCGCTTGGAGAGGTACTCCACGACCATCTCTTCGGACCGCTCGTTGTCTATCTCCGCGAACGTTGCATCCGTATACAGGATACAGGCGGCGTCCGGATACTGCTCCCTGACGCGTGAAAAGAGGTCGAACGCAGTTCCGTCCGACAGGTCGTACTCCGAGATCACGCAATCGACGGGGTCGTCCGCGAGGCGGTCGGTTGCCCGCTCGATTGTTCTCGTCCCGGTGACCGACATGTCCGAGTACTCTCCGATCTGTTCTGCGACGTCTTCGCGAACCCCCCTGTCACCGTCGACGTGCAGAACTGCGATTGTCTCCCTGTCCATATCAGAGTATATTCGAGTCTCCATATAAATGAATGGTGGGAATAAATGACAATAAAATGTATTTTATTGGCCCGAATGTGAATCCACTCATCTCGATTTCAGTTGTCGGTCCGGACTTCGACGACTAGGTCGTCGCCCTCCCCGGCAGCGGCCTCGTTCTCCGGTCCGACGCCGCTTAGCTCGTACTCGCCGGGTTCGACGGATTCGCCGTTCACCTGAATGTTGATTTCGGTGTCGGGGTCGTCGGCGTCGTATTCCCTGTCGCCGACTGTGAGCTGTGTGCCGTTGTCGTTCACCTCGAATCCCAGCGTTGCTAGCGCATACTTGACGGTCACACCGCGGGCGTGAACGTGCCAGATGAATGCGCCGGAATCGGTCCGGTCCCCACCGTGGAAGTGGAAGTTGGGGTCGTTTTCCAGATACTGCTCCTGGTTCAAGTCGAGTTGTGAGCCTTCGAGGACGATCTGTATCGTCCCGTGTTGGTGGACGGTGTCCTGGCTCGTCGGTTCATCACCGCCACCCAACCCTTCCATGCTGGTGACGAGAACCGCGACGACCGCGAAGGCTCCGATGATAGTCACACCTAGTATCACTGCCCCTGTCGAAAATCCACCTTCCTCGTTCTCGTGTCCGCCAATGCGGCGTTTGTCCAGGTTAGACAACTCCCCCTCGTGTTCCGATTCGAGGTGACGAAGATACGACTGTTCGTTCTCGAACGAGTCGCCACAGTACTTGCAGTCCGGCATCTACCCGGAGGCTAGCGCGGACGGGGTTTAAAGTTGTCTCGAAGCGCGACCACAGAATCGACGGCATCACCGGTTTCGGGGGTCGAGAAGGTTGAAATATCCGGCCACGAGCCCGACGAGCAGTCCGACGAAGTGAGCGATCAGCGCAGCACGCGGCGAGGCGGTCACGACGGTAACGACGGCCGCAATGACGATGAAAAGCGCGAAACCGATCCAGGCTGGGATTGCGATTGCGGTCGCGAGTTTGGTCGAGAGGCGATTGCTTGCGAGCAGGTAGCCAAGCAGCGCGAACACGCCGCCGCTCGCACCCAGGACACCGACCGTGGCTGAATAGCTGAGTATCGGGACAACCGACAGGGCGTCACTGAACACGATCTGGGAGACCCCTGCTATCGCGCCGGCAGTGAGAAAGAACGCGTGAAACCGAAGCCGTGTCGTCGAGAGCGCCACGGGAAGTCCCACCAGCACCAGTGCGACGGCGTTAGAAATGAGATGCCCGGGGTTTGCGTGGGCATAGACGCTGGTGACAATCGTCCATGGCTCGTCATCTATCGGTGGTGTCAGCACGAACAGGTGACCGACGAGGTCGGCAAACGCCGTCACGAACTGCAGAAGGTAGACGACGAGGAAGACCACCAGCAACTCTACTATCGGGAGACCGGACCTGCTGCTCATGTTTATTGTATCGTGATGGATCGTTGATTAGAGTGTCGGACGTTGCCTCGGTCGAGTGGCCAAACTGACCCTGTATCTCGGGCCAGGTCGATAAACTGGGCTGAAAGAACGAAACACCTAACTTCTGAGACCGACAGTATCCGAACATGGATACGGAGCAGTGGATCGCGATCTTTTTCGTCCTGCTTATGGTGGGGTCGACCATCGCGCTCGGTGCCGGAGCCGTCCTGTAGTCGCGTTCGGCCGGGTCGCGGAGTCACCCCGCCTGAGCCAGCAGGTAGACGCCGCTATCCCCGATAACGTACAGTTCCCCGTCCGGGGCGCGGCCAAACCCGAGTAACTGCTCCAGTTGTGTGCTGTCGTCGCTCAGGGCTACCGTTCGCATTGGCCAGAGACGGTCCGTTACGCCGTCTTCGGGCGGGATGCCGACGAACAATTGTCCGCTCACGTCCAGGTGAACGAAACCCGCCAGGGATTGCGCAACCCCCACGCGTAGTACTCGTCGTGGTGCTCCTCGAACTCGACGAGCGGGTTGTCCGGCGGAATCCCGTACCCCCCGTCGTCGGTGTCGACATCGATGCGATGGAGGCCGCCGAGGAGCGATTCGCTCGTATCCTGTCCGTTTCCGCCGGCGTTTTCCTGGTACCAGTCGTCCGGATGGCCCCTCGCCCGGTCGTTGGCACCGCCGCCGTCACCGACCGGCACGTAGAGATAACCGATTTCCCGCTTGCGAACCGACCATCTCTTGTACGTCCAGCGACCACCCGGAAGCATGACGACGGAACACGTCCGGGCGCAGGGCCACGAGAACGTGTCGGCGACACACGCGAGCACGTTCGAGGTCACCAGCGACGAGTTCCTGACGCCCGCTGGCGACTGCATCGTGGGTATCGAGGCCGACCGCACGCCGTCAGCGTTCGACGAGACGTTGACCGACGCGTGCCAGGACGCGAATGCAACCATCGTGATCACGCTGGAGGCGGGCGATTACAGCGAGCGCATCGAGGCCAGCGGCGACCCGAGGTTGACGTTCGAGAGCGACCGGAGTCTGGTCGTTCGAACCAGCGACTACGTCGACGACAGGACGGTTGCAGTAAAGGCCGACAAGGCGGCGGGTGACCTGGACCGGGACCTGGTGAACGTCCTCTCGTTCGGGACGCCGCTCGACGTGACACTCGCAGTCGACGGGACGCCGTGAAATCGATTGTGGATGACACCCGACCAGCGCGGAGAACTCACCGGCAGTTCACAGCGATTCGGGGTCGACCCGGCCCACGTACCGTCTGACCACTGCATAGAGGGAGAGCGCAACGACGGCGAACCCGCCGACGTGGGCGAACGTCGTCGTGGTGGCGCTGTCGGCCGAGAGGAGCGCGACAGTCCTGGCGGGGTGTTCGGGCAACAGCACTGTCGCTCCGAACAGCAGGATGACGAGAACGGAGTACAGTAACTGGGCCTGTCTGCGCCGGCCAGTTACGAGACCGAGGACCACCCCGACGACGACGGTTATCGTCGCGACGGCCGTGACCAGCACGAGGAGCGTCCCCACGTGGTCGATGGCGATGTCGTTCGCGCGAAGCAGGAGAATCCACAGGAGGGCCTGCACCGGCGCGAGCAGGACCATCGCGAGGGCCTTGCCGTCGACGATGTCGATGAGGTCGACCGGCGACACGCGGAGCAGTTCGAGTGTCCCGCGTTCGATCTCCTCGGTGATGGAGTCGACGACGATGGAGCCGCTGATGAACGGGGGCAAAAAGAGCAACAGCGGCAGCAGAATGGTGTAGGTGAACCCGAAATACGAGCTGCTGCCGGCGTCATCGCTCGGCACTTCGACCGGAGTGAACTCCAGTTGGGCGCCACGTTCGGTGCGTTCGAGGCGTTCGAGCGCGGTGAGCAACTCCCTGAGCCGGACGACGATGAGCGTCGTTTTGAGGTCCTCGGCGGGGACGACTGCCTCGACCCGTAACCGCGTTCCATCGCCGGCCGACGACCGCGATACCGACACAACTGCATCGACGTCGCCACTGTCGAACGCGCCGATTGCATCCTCGCGGTCGTCGTACCGGAACAGTTGCGGCCCGTCCGTCTCGGCTGCCGCCCCGACGAGTTTCTCCTGGTCCTCCCCGGTCACCGCGAGTTCGAGCCGTTCCTCGCTGTCAACCGACGACGGGTCGTACAGCGAGGTCAGCCCAACGACGAGAAACGACGAGAAACCGGCGATGAACAGCTGGATGCAGATGGCGAGGACGATAGTCTTCTCCCGGCTGAGCGAGGAGATATCCCGTTTTGCGACCGTAAACAGGGACGAGCGGGGGTCAAACAACGGCCATCACCACCGTGAGGTTGTACGCGAGGTGGACCAGCATGGCGAGACACAGCGCGATACCGTACTGGCGTTTTCCCCGACTCGCACCCACAGCCGAAATCGCCGCAGTGACGACGTGTAACACGAGCGGTGCAAGCAGGAACAGCGCAACCGTGAGCGCGAACGGTCCGGGCACGATGCCGCCCTGCAGTCCCGCCTCGCCGACGGCGAGTTCGGGCAACCCGACGAGTTGCGCGAGCAGTGCGATTTTCTCGGCGAAGAAGAATCCGACCCCGCTCGCCACACCGAGGGCGAGCGCCGTTTTCAGTCCCGGCTCGAACCGTCGGTGCTGGAAGGAAGCGTAGACGTGGAGGCTCTTTGCGATCTCCTCGATGATGGCGACGACCACGAGCACCAGGATGAGCGAGATTTCGCCGAGTGCAAACAGCAGGGCGATAGCGAGCAACTGGACGACGAACACGAACGGGATGAGTGTGGCTGTCAGCCCGCCGACCGCTACGTACTGTCGTGCGGTCCTCAGATCGAGCGCCACGTAGGGGTCGAGTCGGGCAGTGAGCCGACTGGACCCGCCGGCCCGCGGAATCGGACCCACGAGGGCATCGAGCAGTCGGCCCCTGAGCGACCGCTGATCGAACATGTCCTCCTCGCGGTACAGGCCGGCTCCGAGCCCGAAAAAGACGCCCGAACACAGGAGCGGTGGAGCCGTCGAAAACGTGAACTCCCCCAGCGTGATCGCCTCGTTTTGGAGGTCGCGGACGACCAGCGTGAGCGGCGAGATGAGCGCAACCGCGCCGACGTCCGTGAAGATGGCGGGAACGAACGCGTAACTCGTGAGCGTCACAGTGATAGTGACCGTGACGAACGTGAGTTCCTTGAACGAGCGGGCGAACATCGCACCGAGAAACGTCGCCCCGAGAAAGAGCAACACGAGCGGTGCAACCGCGAGAAGGGAGACCACACCACCGAGTTCGCCGTGGACGACGACGAACAGGCCGATGGCGATGACGGATTCGAGCGCCATGCCGCCGAGGAAGTACGGGAGCGTCTTCCCGCCGATGATGTCGAACCGCGACACCGGCGAGGCGAGCAATAGTTCGCCCCGTCGGTTGATCCGCTCGGAGAGTATCGTACTCCCGTAGGCCTGGATGAGGAAGTTGAGCGGGATCACGAACAGAAAGGCGAGGACGAGCGACTGGAACGGGAACGGCGGGCTGATGTCCGCGGGCGACCCGGACACCTGGTCGTCGGAGAGTGGCCCGCTGATCCCCCCGAGACCGCCGCCGGAATCGCCGCCGAGCGACGGCCCCCGGTCCCCGGTTCCGCCGGTCCCCGAGCCGCCTCCGTCCGTCGGGTCGCCCGTACCGTCGGTTTCCTCGCCGTCCCCCGAGCCAGGGTCGTCTCCCGGTCCCGCGTCGTCGACCTCCCCATCGTCAGCCGGTCCCGTCCCGTCGGACGCCCCGCCATCGCCAGCGTCGTCGTCCTCGATACGGGGACTGTCGCCGCCACCGCCGCGTTGCCTGTATTCGAGGAGAACCGAGACGGGGAACGCCGCAGTTCCGTTCTCTTCGAGCCGTAGCTGCTCGTTGTTGAACCGTTCGACAGTGCCACGCAGTTCCCCGTAGGCTGCGAGACTCTTCGGGTTGTCCCGAAACTGCACTGTCGCACCCTCGAACAGCAGTTCCACGTCACCGTTCCGTAGGTCCGCCCTGTCCGCGCCGGGTCGGACGACGAACGTCTCGTCGTCTGCGACGACGGGATAGTACGGGCTGGATTCGTCGATGCCGACCCGGTAGAGCCCGTCGTCGAGACCGACACCGCCGTCGAGCAAAAGCGGCGTCACGAGGCCGAACAGCGCGAGAATGACGAATGCGACGGCGAGCGTTCGCCGGTCGATACCGCCGGCGTTTCGCGTGACTTCCCACCACGCGATCCGGAGGAGCTTTCGGGGGGTCACTGTCAGCCCCCCCGACGGCGTTTCCTCGAATCGGCGACGTTCAGGAAGACCTCCTCCAGGCTCGACTCCTCGGTGCGGATGTCGACGACGCTCCCGCCGGCCTGTCGAGCGGCCTCGCGCGTCCGCTCGACGGCGTCCATACTCTCGACCACTCGCCGGTACCGGCCGTTCTCGCGGACGCTCCCGGGCACCTCGACGGTCGTGTAGACGTGATAGGTGGTTTCGCCGTACTCGGCCTGGAGTTCGTCGAGGTCCCCCCGGGCGACGCTCTCCCCTTCGTTCATGATTACCACGCGATCACAGATAGACTCGACGTGAAAGAGGTTGTGCGCACTGAACACGACGGTCTTGCCCTCCCTGGCAAGCTGTTCGGTGAACTCGATGATGTAGTTCGTCGTCAGAGGGTCGAGCCCGCTGGCCGGTTCGTCGTAGATGAGCACCGCCGGGTCGTTGATCAGCGAGCGCGCAATCGCGACCTTGCGTTTCATCCCTTTCGACATGTCCCCGAGCTGGCGCTCGCGGTGTTCTAGCTCCAGTTCGTCCAGCGTCTCGTGAATTCGGCGGTCGGCGACGCCGTCCGGCACGTCGTAGAGGTCCGCGAAAAAGGAGAGATACGACAGCGGCGTCATCTCCTCGTACAGCGGCGATTCTTCGGGAAGGAACCCCAGGTGGGTGCGCATCTCCCTGTCGTTCGCGTCGTATCCGGCGACAGTCGCCTCTCCGGCGGTGGGTTCGACCAGGCCGGCGAGCATCTTCAGGGTGGTCGTCTTGCCGGCCCCGTTGGGACCGATGATGCCGAACACTTCCCCGTCCTGAACGCTGAACGTGCTTCCGTCGACGGCAACGAAGTCACCGTACTCTTTTCGCAAGTTCTGCGCCTCTATCATCTATCCGTCTTTGGATATCCTGGAATGTATAGCTTCCCACGAAATGGGGGCTACTTGGCTGTCGGGGAGGCGTAGTCGCTCGTCGCTTCCTTGGCCTGGAGGGCGGCGCTGGCAGCGAGATCGGTTGCGATGTCGTCTAGTTCCTCGGAGGACATCGGTCTGTCACCGGGCGGATAGTCCGTACTCACGACGGTCCCGACGGGCGGTTGGACCGCGACAGTCGCACGCGGCCCGTCGGTTCCTCGCGTGATTTCCGAGCCGACGACAAATTCACCGGGGAGATACTCGCGCGTCCGGTCGGCAACCCGCGAGAGTTCCTCGCGAAGCACCTTCCGTTCGTCCGTGCTCAACTCGCTCCAGCCTATCTCTTCCTGAAACGGCGTGTTGCCATACATGCAGTATTCCCACTGTGATAGTATTCAGGGGGATAAAAAGCCGCCGACTGTTTGCGCACTTTGATAGTGGTTGTTGTTATTTACCGCCGTGGAGTCACTCCTCGCCCGTTTCAGCCGCCGAAAACGTCGATAATTCCGGGCAGGGCCCAAAAGAGTCACAACAACCACTATGAGAGCGGGCCGTCACGTGGGTCGAATAGCGACGAGGAACCCGGGAACTGCGGGGGAACGGCGGTTGACGAGCCGTGAACCATGTGACGGAGTAACGTATCAATGTCGGTCCGTCACGTACTTGGGGGACTGTTCCTAACCGGGAGGTAATGGAGTACCTGAACCGCCATCGGGACCGCATCGAAACGCGGCTCGAGGCGGTACTGGAAGACGTCGAACCCCCGGAGTTACGCGAGCAGGTCCGACACGTCGTTCTCTCGGGCGGCAAGCGGGTCCGTCCCTCGGTCACGATGTTCGTGTGCGAAGCGCTGGACGGCGACCTTGACACGGCCGTCGACTTCGCTGTCGGGATCGAACTCGTTCACAGCGCGTCGCTGGTCATCGACGACATCATCGACGAATCGGAACTCCGGCGGGGAACGCCCGCCGCGTGGTCCGCGTTCGGGCACGGCGCGGCGATGATCGCCTCTGACGGCCTGCTCGGCGAGGCGTTCGTGCTGTTTTCCAGCGACAAACAGGCGATGCAGGCGGTGACCGAAGCGATGGTGGAACTCGGCGAGGGCGAGGCAACGGAACTGGTCGACAAGCCCGTCACGGAAGCGGAGTACATGGAACTCGCCAAACGGAAGACGGGGGCCCTGTTCCGCGTCGCGGCCGAACTCGGTGCGATTGCCGCGGACGCCGACGCGTACACGGTCGAGGCGTTCGGGCAGTACGCCGAGCGGGTCGGAATCGCCTTCCAGATTCGTGACGACGTTCTCGACGCGACTGCTGATTCCGAGACGCTCGGCAAGCCCGCCGGGCACGACGCGGTGATGGAACGTCCCTCGCTCGTGGAGGTAACCGATCTCTCCCCGGCCGAGGCCAACCGCCGCGCTCACGAGGAATCCGACCGCGCGCTCGACGCACTCGAAGGCACCGACGTGGCTGACGGCGAGGCGGCGGAGTACCTCCACGACCTCGCCACCTTCGTCGTCGAACGCGAGCAGTAACTGCCTTCGATGAAGGACGTTTCTTACCACAGGGGGACCTACTGCCTGTATGGCCCAACCCCACGTTGCGACGGTCTTCGTGTACAACAACGGGGACGTGCTACTCTCGCGTGACGGCCGAGAGGAGAGGCCGAACTCCAGGAGATGGACGACGTTTCACAGTCGGATAGACGGGAATCCCGAACGAACCGCCCGGGAACTGGTGTGGGGACTGTCCGAAGTGAATGGTGCAGAATTCACGCTCGGCCATGCCGGGGAGCCGTTCCCCGTGAGTGGTCCCGGTGGAGACGCCTTCCCAGGAGCGGGCCTCGATGGTCCAGTTACCGTTCACCCCTTCCGCTTCGATTGCAGGAGCCGGAACCTCCGGCAAGCGACTGGAACCGGCCGTCCGGAGTGGACGCCGCCAATCCGGCTTCTCGAGGAGGGTCCATCCCCGCTGTGGCGAGCCTTCGACCGCGTCAGGCCGGCCGTCGAGACTGTTGCAGAGGATACGACGCACGGGTCCGCGTTCATCTCGGTCCGGGCACTGGTAGTCCTGCGGGACGAGGCCGCGATACTGCGAAGTGACCGCCCCGGCGACTACGGGAGCGTCGAGGAGGTGGCGCGGGACCTGCTCCGCGCACGGCCCTCGATGACCGCCGTAACCAACCGTATCAACCGGGTGATGGCAACTCCAACCGGGCCAATCCAGCCGGCGACCGCCCAGCAGGGGGCACAGGAGGGCATCGAACGCGCGTTGCGGGCGGATTCGGAGACAGCGGAGGCCGTCGCACCCCTCCTCGAAGGGAAGCGCACAGCGACGCTCTCCCGGTCCGGAACAGTACTCGACGCACTCCGGGGCGGGCATCCCGAGGCAGTGCTGGTCGCACACTCCCGACCCGGCGGTGAGGGGATCGAGACAGCCAAAGCGATACACGAGGCGACGTCAGTAACGATCACCAGTGACGCGGCGTTTGCCGCGCAGTTGGCCGACTGGAACGCGGAGCACCTCCTCGTGGGTGCGGACTCGATTCTCGCCGACGGCCGCGTGGTCAACAAAGTCGGGACGCGCGAGGCCGCGATAGCTGCCAGCCGCGAGGGCGTCCCGGTCATCGTCGCGGCCGCCAGCGACAAGATACGACCCGATACGTCGTACGACCTCGAACCCCGCGATGGGTCGGAACTCTACGACGGTGACGTGGACCTCGCTATCGCCAATCCGACGTTCGACGTGACTCCGGCGGCCTGTATCGACAGCGTCGTCACCGAACGCGGGCAACTCGATGCGGCCGCAATCGAACGGATTGCGAACGAACACGGGGAACTCGCCGAGTGGGACCACCGCGAGTAACAACCGACCGAGTCAACACGGAACGCCCTGCAGGCGATCCATCACCACTATCGTCATTCCTAACCCAAACTTCTAATTGAGGGGTTCCCGTACGTGGGAGTTGATGCTTTTGTCCGGAACGGTTGTGAGGGACGCGGAGACGGTCCTACGGGACGGGGCAGTCGTTACTTCGGGCGAGGAGATCGTCTACGTCGGGGGAAAAGCTGAGGCCCTCGACCGGTACCCCGACCACGAACGCCGGGAGTTCGACATCGTCGCTCCCGGTCTCGTGGGGGCCCACGTCCACAGCGTCCAGAGCCTCGGACGCGGCATCGCGGACGACACGGAACTGCTTGACTGGCTCTTCGAGCACGTGCTCCCGATGGAGGCAAATATGGATGCCGAGGCGATGGAGGTAGCGGCGAAACTCGGCTACCTGGAGTGCATCGAGAGCGGGACCACGACGGTCATCGACCACCTGTCTGTCAATCACGCGGACGCGGCGTTCGAGGCGGCCGGTGCGGTCGGCATCCGGGGAGTCCTCGGCAAGGTACTGATGGACAAGGATTCGCCGACCGGACTCCTCGAAGAGACCGACGAAGGGCTGGCTGAATCCGAGCGACTCATCCGGGAGTATCACGGCTCGTTCGACGACCGTATCAGGTACGCGCTGACGCCCAGGTTCGCTGTCACCTGCTCGGAGGCGTGCTTGCGGGGTGTCCGCGAACTCGCCGACGAATACAAGGGGGTCCGTATTCACACACACGCGAGCGAGAACCGGGACGAAATCGAGACCGTCCGGGAGGAGACCGGTCGCTCGAACATCAAGTGGCTCCACGAGGTCGGACTGACCGGTGGGGACGTCGTACTGGCTCACTGCGTCTGGACCACGGAGGAGGAACGTGACCTGCTCGCGGAGACGGGCACCCACGTCGTTCACTGCCCGTCGTCGAACATGAAACTCGCCAGCGGCATCGCCCCGGTCAGGGAATATCTCGACCGCGGTGTGAACGTCGCGCTCGGGAACGACGGCCCGCCGTGTAACAACACGCTGGACCCGTTCACCGAAATGCGCCACGGGAGCTTGCTCGCCAAAGTCGACAGACTCGACCCGACGGAACTCCCCACCGAGACCATTCTGGAGATGGCGACCACGAACGGGGCCAGGGCCGCCGGATTCGAGAACGTTGGTCGACTGAAGCCGGGATGGAAGGCCGACGTTATCGGCCTCACGACGGATAAATCCCGGACCACACCGGTCAACGACGTCCGCTCACACCTCGTCTTCGCTGCGCACGGCGACGACGTCGTCTTCACGATGGTACAGGGAAACGTCGTCTACGACGGCGAACCCACGACTGTTGACGGTTCCGCCATCAAAACCCGCGCTCGCGAAATCGCTGATAAGCTGTAACTGGTCCAGCGTCTGTGGTACTGCCAGTACGGAAAGAGAACAATAGTGGGAAAGGTGGGTGGGGTGGGGGGTGGGGTGGTAGGGGTGGCACCTTGCGGTGCCGCAGTTACAACTCACGGCCTCAGGATTATAAAGATGGTGGCCGAATTATCAAGTCTGATTACGATTTTGTGAGAAATACACTCATACATAGACGCTATTGAACCGAGCAAATCAATGGTGAAAGTGAGGACTTCGGAGTTTTTGGGGTCGACCGATAGTTACCACTCCGATGAGTTGGAGCGGAAAATTTTGCGTGGGTGCATTCCCCGGGGGGAAACACCGTGCATCAGCGCCCTCGTTCACACTCGGGCGGAGCGATGCGTGGGACCGGATTTGAACCGGAGGCAGACGGTCCGGGGTCGCTCCGAAGTCGCGACCCGGGCTGCGACTGCCAGGGTTCACATCCGGTCTGCACCGATGAGCGCTCGCAGTATGCTCGCGCCAGTGCGATGCGTGGGACCGGATTTGAACCGGCGGACCCCTACGGGACAGCGCCCTCAACGCTGCGCCGTTGGCCTGGCTTGGCTACCCACGCACGCTTGTTGCATTCACGTGTTCCCGGTGGGTTGGTAAAAGCGCTTTCGTTTGCCCTCCAGTCCGTCCTGCAGCCGACCCCACGGACAGTCCCGGCCCGGAACCCTGATCTGAACGGGATGCTATCACGTCGCATACCGGTGAGTGAACCGATGTATTCGATAACCATGAGAACGGATGGGAGGGTAAATACCATACAATATGTGACATGAGTGCCTGATGGAGCATGTAAGAATTAAATAGAGGGAGTCGGCTAGCCACCTCATGGCCAAATATTCGACCGGTAGTAGCGGGGGCGGTTCAGGTGAGAGCTGTGAACTCTGTGGGGCGTCGGGCGTCAAAACGAGCGTCGCGAACGTAGCAGGGGCGCAACTGGAGGTCTGCCGGGACTGTGCCCAGCACGACGACAAGGAGCGGTCGACCGACGACAACGACGGGCGGGAGAACCGGAAGAAACGGGCGGCCCAGAACGTCGCGCGAATGCACGATTCCGCGAAACAGGACCCGGGACACTGGGAGAGCGGGGCCGACTACGACGACGACCAGCTACCGTATCTCGTCCCGGATTACGACGACCGGATCACCACGGCGCGCCAGGAAGCCGGGTACCAGCTCGAAGAGCTTGCGGAGGAGCTGGATTTCGACGAAGG
>PXQO01000051.1 GCA_003021285.1 Halobacteriales archaeon QH_2_65_14
AAGTTCCCCCACCAGGTCATCCGGGAGAACAAGCAGGCGACCGGCGCCGGCGCCGACCGAGTCTCCGACGGGATGCGCCAGTCGTTCGGCAAGATCGTCGGCACCGCCGCGCGCATCCAGGCCGGCGAACGCCTGTTCACCGCGTGGTGTGAGGTCGACCAGGCCCCCGCCGTCAAGGAGGCATACCGCCGCGCCTACAACAAGATCACGCCGCCCTGCCGCATCAAGGTCGAGCGCGGCGAAGAACTCCTTATCGCGTAGGCCGTCGCCATCTTTTTCCCGAATGACGTTTCCGTATGTGTGCCCGAGCGCCGGGTGTATCCGCCACTCCACCCTCAACTCACGGCCTACACCGTCCGGCACACGAACGGATTAAGTGTCCCCGCGCCACAGGAGAGAGTGACCTGAATGGGGTACACACCGCACATTCTGGTGATCGGCGGCGGCGTCCTCGGAACCGGCATCGCCCGCGACCTGGCAATCCGGGGGCTGGACGTCACCCTCGTCGAGCGGGGGACGCTGGCGACCGGCGCGACCGGACGGATGCAGGGCATCCTCTACAGCGCCGCACGGTTCGCTGACTCCCCGGACATGGCGAAACTGGTCCACAGTGAGAACGAAACCCTCCGCGAGATTGCCGGCCACTGTATCGAGGACACCGGTGGACTCCTGGTCTCCCACGCCGGCGACTCCGACGAGCGGTTCGAGTCGCTTCTGGAGGGCTGTGCGGAACTCGATTTCCCGGTCGAGGAACTCGACGCCGAAGCGGTCCGCGAGCGGGAACCGGAACTCGGGGGGGACGTCGAGCGAGCGCTGGCCGTCCCCGACGCGGTCGTCGACCCATTCCGCCTGACCGTCGCGAACGCGAAGGGTGCGCTCGAATACGGCGCAGAGATACGCTCCCACACGGAGATCATCGACGTCGCTGTCGAGGACGGGACAATCGGAACGGTGACGGTCAGACGCGACCCGTCACCGACCGGCAAGCCGGAAGTCGACGACGGGAGGGGGGAACCAGCAACTGATGGCGGGCGTCCCGGGGAAACCGGCACACGTGACGACCAGCGGGGTGACACTGACGGGAAAGAGGTCCCCGGGAGCGGACGCCGGGGGGCACATGCGCCGGGAGGGCTGGATACGAGTCCGTCGCTCCCGGACGACGTTGCCGGGCGGTTCGAGCGGATGAAAGACGACTCACTCGATGAGATCGATGCGGATTACGTCGTCAACGCCGCCGGCCCCTGGGCGGGCGAGGTCGCCGGCCTCGCGGGGTTCGACCTCCCGCTGTCGTTCTCGCAGGGGGCGATGGTAGTCGTTGACGACTGCCCGGTCGACGCGGTGGTTACCCGCTGGCGCGAGGACGACGAGGGGAACACGGTCGTCCCGTACGGAACGAACGCGTTGCTCGGAACGACGCATCGAGACGTCGCCGGCCCTCACGATGTGACCGAGGAGGGTGCCGAGGTCGATCTGCTCGTCGACGAACTCTCGGAAGTCGTCCCCGCTGTGTGGGACCCCCATGCGCTTCGCTCGTACTGGGGAGTTCGGTCGTGGCCGGAGGGGGCGGACAGCGAACACGGCTTTGCCATCTACGACCACGGCGAGTACGACGACTGCTGGGGGATGTCGAGCGTCCTGGGTGGCTCACTCACCACGCACCGGGCCGTCGCCGAGGCGGTCGCCGGCGACGTCTGTCGCAAGTTCGGGATCAGTCGCACGTGTCGCACTGCCGGGATACCCCTCCCCGGTAGTGAGGACGAGCAGATTCTCGACGACGCCATGGCGGAGTTCGACGTCGATTCGCCGCTCGTCCGGCGGACTCGGCGACAACCCGGACAGCGGGGGAGCGAAACATTCGAGGCGGGGCCGGACAACCCGGTCGTCTGCGAGTGTCAGGCCGTCACCCGGGCCGAAATCCAGGACGCGATGAGGGACGAGTCGGGGACTGCCCTCGACCTCAACGACGTCCGCATCCGGACATCGGCCTCGATGGGCGAGTGTCAGGGCGGGCTGTGTGCACACAGGCTGGCGGCCGAACTGTACCCGACGTGCGACAGCGAGACGACCGAAGCGACACTCGACGGACTGCTCGCGGAACGCTGGAAGGGGCAACGCCACACACTCTGGGGCGAGGGACTCCAGATTGCGATGCAGAACTACGCGCTCCACGCCGGAACGATGAACCGGAAATCGGAGTCCACCGTCCTCCTTTCGTCCCGGGAGGCGGACGTCAGCACGGGGAGTGACGACCAGGAAAACGAGAAGTCGGGGATGTCGGGCAAGACCGGAGGGGTATCCCCGTCAGCTAATTCGGTTCCCCTGGGGCTGTTCGACGACGGGGGGGACCGGGAGCGGAGCGAACGACCGATGTGGGGGGAGCGCCAGCGATGACCGACGTCGCAGTCGTGGGAGGCGGACTCGGGGGGTGTATGGCCGCGCTGACGGCCGTCCGGGACGGAGCCGAGTCCGTTCGAGTCGTCGCCCCCAGCCCGGAGCGATACCGCCACGAGACGGGGTTGATCGACGTTCTGGGGTACGTTCCCGACCGGGAGACGCCGGTCGTCCGCCTCTCCTTCGAGATGCGTCGGCTCCCCGACGACCATCCGTACAATCTCGTCGGAGCGAAGGTAGTCGACGAAGCGCTGGAGACGTTCGACGACCTGTTCGTTGCGGACGACGGGTTGCCCTACGAGCGGGGACAGAGCGACCGCAACGCGCTGTTTGGGACCGCTACGGGGAGCGTCCGTCCGACCTCGCGGTACCCCGAGAGCGTCTCGGCTGGCCTCCTGAGCGACGACCGGCCGGTGAGACTCGTCGGATTCGAGCAGCTCACCCATCTGGGTGCGACGCTCGTCGGCGACAGGCTCGCCGAATCCGTTCCTTACGACGTCGCCGCGACGTCCGTCGATTTCCCGATGACACCTTCGGAGTACCCACCGGTCGTCGAGTTCGCACGCGCCCTCGACAGGAACGAGGAAACGGCGGACGGGACGCCGATACGCGAGGCACTCGCAAACGAAATCAGACCGGAACTCGACGTCGAACCGCGCGTCGGGGTCCCTGCCGTCCTCGGGTTGGAGGAGAGCGAGGCGGTCCGGAGCGAACTCGAAACCGACCTGCAAGCGGAGGTGTTCGAGATTCCAATCGGCCGACCGAACCTGCCGGGGATGCGACTGGGACGACGGCTCTTCGAGGTGCTCGAAGCCGAAGGGGTAATCGTCGACGAGGGAGCGCCCGTGGTCGGCGTCGAAACAGCGGGCGAACGAATCGAAAACGTCAGCATAGCGGAGGACGGGACGGAAACGGAAGATACCGAGCAGGTCCGGGCTGATACGTACGTCCTGGCAACCGGCGGACTGGCTGCCGGTGGGATCGAAGCCGACCGAGAGGGCGTCAGCGAACGGGTGTTCGACTGTCACGTGCCCCATCCCGATGGCAGGGAGAACTGGACCGAAGCGGAGCCGCTGGGCGACCATCCGTTCGTGGAGTTCGGCGTCAACGTCGACGGGGAATTGCGACCCTGTGGACCGGACGGGACGCCCGAGTACGACAACCTACGGGCGGTGGGCAGGGTCATCGGCGGACGCGACTTCGTCGCCGAACAGTCCACCGGCGGCGTCGCAATCTCGACCGGGTATGCGGCCGCGCTATCCGCTCTCCGGGACGAATCCTGAACGAACGAGCGCGACGCCGCCCGAAACCTGATAGTGGTTGTTGTGACTCTTTTCGGGGAACTGTTCAGATAAGAGATTCTCAAGGAGAACTGCGACCAGGATGAAAGCCCCGGCTTGCTGAACTCCCGCGACTCGTTGCGGTCCTCGGCCTGGGGCCTGCGGTCCTTACGTCGTCGGGGTTCGTTCAGCACAGCCCGCGAGCGCTTCGGGGCTTTCATGCTGTTCCCGACTCCAACATTGCTTATTTGAACGCTACCCGTTTTGGCCCGGCGCGAAATTATCCCTGTTTCGGCCCCTGAAACGGGCGAGAAGTGACTCCACGGCAGTAACTAACCACAACAACCACTATGAGTCCGTCACCCGCGGGGATACCAGGCAAGCGAGTGGTCGGCAGCAATGTCGACGGTCACGTTCTGGCCGTGTTCGAACGTCTCGGCGTGATTGTGGAGACAGCGAACCGACGTCCCGCTTTCGAGTTCGACGCGGTAGACGAACGTCGGGCCGTTGTACTGTCTGTGAACGACCTGTCCGTCGGCCGCGGCCCTGTTCGACGGGATGGCTTCGAGGTCGTCCGGGCGCACCAGCACGTCGATTTCGGCCCCGTCGTACGCCGACACCGGGCCGTTCAGCTGTGCGGTATCGAACACGCCGAGTTCCGTCTCGACGGTCTCGCCCCGCACACGCCCGGAGATGAAGCTCGCGCGACCCAGGAAACTGGCGACGAAGCGCGACTCGGGGTTCTCGAAGACGACTTCGGGTTTGCCGACCTGTTCGAGCCGGCTGTCGTTCATGATAGCGACCCGGTCCGAGATGGAGAGCGCCTCCTCCTGGTCGTGTGTGACCGAGATCGCCGTGACGCCGGTGGCTTTCAGTATGCGCCGGACCTCCTCGCGCATCTCGATGCGCAGACGAACGTCGAGGTTCGAGAACGGCTCCGCGCTGTTTTTGCCCGCCCGAGAGCTGATCCGGGGTCTTCTCCCTGTGATCGAGCAGGCCGACGAGTTCCAGCAGTTCCTCGGCACGTTCCTCCCTGCGAGCGCGGTCCCCGTCCTCGATTCCGAAGGTGACGTTCTCCTGAACGGTGAGGTGCGGGAACAGCGCGAAGTCCTGAAAGACGAGTCCGACGTCACGCGCTTCCGGCGGGACGAACGACTCCCCGCCGGCCACCTCGTCCCCGTCGAGCCTGACCTCGCCCGCCGAGGGTCGTTCGAGGCCGGCAATCAGCCGCAGGGTCGTCGTCTTGCCACAGCCCGACGGTCCGAGTAGCGTCAACAGCTCGCCGTCGCGTACCGCGAGCGAAAAATCCGACACGGCGTCCTCGACGCCGTACGAGCGTGTCAGCCCGTCGAGTTCGAGCACCGTCTCCGCGTCCGAAAGCGACTCTTCGTCACCCGCGAACGCGCTCCGGGGAACCGAGCCGACGCTCCGGGCGGCCCCTGTCGCCTCCGTTCCCGTCCCGAGATCGCCGTGTGACATAGTGTATCGGCTGTCCCGGCGACAGCCATCTCTATCACCTCTTTTTAGGCCAGCCAAAAATATCTGTCGTTATTTCCCGTCGTCCGGGATTTGGGCGGCGATCAGGCGAGCCACTCCTCGGGTTTGGTGTCGTAGTCGACGTCGGTCGCAGCGAGGTGTTCGACCTCGGCCCACTGGAGATCGATCTCCTCGAACTCCATGCCGTCGTAGCGGATTTCGAGGCCGCTCTCTTCGGGTTCGGGTTCGCGGTCCCGGCGTCGGGCGACTTCCAGGTCGTGTTCGTCGTAGGTTTTCTCGATTGTCCGGAGCGCAACCGGGCGGCCCCAGAGTTCGAACACGCGTTCGAGGATGTCTTTCGCCTGCTCGACGTCGAGCGCGACGCCGTTGTACCGGTGTTCGAGGAGCAACTCGTTGCGGTTGCGGTAGTTGCCATCGGCGACCACGATGGTCGGCTTGCCGAAGTTGGTCAACTGGAGCATCAGCTTCTTTTTGACGTCCTCGTAGTCGGTCGAGGTCGCCCGGTAATCGCCCGACGAGTGCATGTACTCGTAGGTGAAGTAGTTGTTCTCGTCGACGAACTCCTGGGTGAGGAACTCGTCGACGAACGTCACGTCGTTGTGGCTCTCCCTGATCTCGCGCATCCGGTCCCAGCCGACGGTGTACTCGACGTCCGCGAGCGCCTCCTTGACGCTCCCGTACCGGCTGGTGTCGAACATGTACCGCGAGATGCGTTCGAGTTCCTCCATCGAGATGCGCGAGAGGTAGCCCCGGTTTGCCGCCTTCACCAGCGAGTAGTGACGCTCCGCGAGTCCCTCGTAGGTGAACAGCTTCCAGGGGTATTTCTCCAGGTCGACTTCCCCTTCGCGAGCGGCTCCGAGCGTGTCCGCGTCGACCCGGGGGTCATCGGCGGGCACGTCGGCCAGTGAATCGGGGTCGACGGACGCGACCAGGTCGTCCGGTTCGAGCAGGTCGAGCACCGCGCGGAAGTCCACCGTATCGTGGAAGTTCCGCCACGTAATCCCCTCGACGCAGAGCAACTTCTCGGTGACGTGGCGTCTGTTCTCCGTGTTCTCGACGTACTCCCACAGCTCCAGCCCGAGGCTGTAGGGGTTCATCCCGCCCGACCCCAGCACCCGCGACATGTGGTCGGCGTAGGTGATGAACTCGTCGTCGCCGGCGAAGTTCTCGTCGGCCATCATGACAGATTCCCAATATGATGCCCACCCTTCATTCATTATTTTTGTCATTTTCTGCGGAGCGAAGTAGTACGCTTCGGCCCGCAACATTTCGAGGACGTCCTTTTGCCAGTCGTCCATCTCGACGGCCTTGCCGGCGTCGCCGTCGTACTGCATTCCGTGTTTGCGGAGGAACCCGATGATGTCGGCCTGGGGTTGTTCGGGGAACATCGAGGTTTCCTCGTCCTCCTGGGCTTGGAGCCACTCCTCGTCGAACACTTCGCGCTGGACCTCCTCGGAGATTTCGAGGTCTTCGAGCTGGTCCGAGACGTCAGCGAAATCGATGTCCGGGTCGTCTTCGTCCCGTGCGATGGGTTCGTAGGACTGGTGCTGGTCGATGTTGTCCTCCAGACAGAGCACGTGGTCGATCCAGCGTTCGACCTCGGCCCGTTCGATTTCCGGGTCCTGCATGTAATCCGCGATGTTCTCGGCGTGCCGCGAGAGCATCGCCGCCGCGTCGGGGTCGTCGGCGAACATCCCGAACCACTCGTTGTTGGCGAAAAAGTCCGAGTGTGCCTCGACGTGCGTGACGACGGCCTTCTGGTCGGCCAGGCTGTTTGACACCTGGAGGAAGGCGTGGGCAGGGTTGTCGTTGTTGACGATTTCGAAGGCCTTGCCCCCGAGGAACTGGCCCTGTTTCTGCTGGCGGTCGTAGGTCATCCCCCACCGCCAGTGGGGGTACCGCTGCTGGAAGCCGCCGTAGGCGATGAGTTCGTTCATCTCGTCGTAGTCGACGATCCAGTAGTTCACGTCGTACGGTTCAAGCCCCAGCTTTCTCGCGAGGTCGTTCGCCGCCTGTACTGGCTCGGCGAGGCGCTCGGCCTCGCGCTCCATCCGGATGTCATCGGCTGATTTCATGGGCTTACCTCCCCGTCTATTCGTTCGTAGTCACTCATCGCTGTCCTCCGTGCTGAGTATCTCGTAGATGGCATCTGTCACGTCCTCCGGGCTGGAGACGTACGCCACGGCGACGTTGTTGCTGTCGCCGAAGTGGTTTTCCACCTCCTCGGCGTGGGTCGCGTTGATCGCGTTCCCCGAGGGCTGTGTCTCGACGTACGCGTGGAGGTTGGCGTCTATCTCCCCCATCAGCGGGATGACGTTCTCCTCGGTGTCGTTCGAGGAGTTCTCGGAGTCGCCCGCGGCGAAGACGTACCGGTTCCAGTCGGTCCAGGGGTAGGCCTCGTCCAGCCGTTCTTTCGCCAGTTCGTACGCGCTGGAGATGCGGGTTCCGCCGCCGGAGCGAATCCCGAAGAACTCCTCGCGTTCGACCTCCCAGGCGTCCGCGTCGTGGGCGATGTAGACGAACTCCGCGTTGTCGTATTTCCCCTGGAGATACCAGTCCAGCGGCGTGAACGTCCGCTCGACCAGTTCCCGTTTTTTCTGGCGCATGCTCCCGGAGACGTCGCGGATGTTGACCACGACGACGTTTTTCTCCCGCTCCTCGATGATCTCGGGATACCGGTAGCGTTCGTCCTCGCGGCGGAACGGAATCTGGTCGACGCCCTCCCGGCGGACCCGCTGGGCGGTGTCGACCCGGTCGACGGACTCTTCCATCTCCTCGATGCTTTCAGCCGTCGATTTTCATCGCCTCCCGGACGTAGTCCCGGTCGAAGTCCATCGCGAGCTTTCGCTTCAGCCCCTCCTTGAACAGGCGCTCGAAGTCGAGCGTGCTCGTCGGTCCCGTCCGGGTGATGTCCGTGAAATCACCCTCCATCTCCTCGATGACCTTCTTCCCCTTGGGGTCGAGGTCCAGCCCCAGTTCCTCGTCGAGTTCCTCGGCAAACTCCTCGGGGTCCATCTCGTAGTACTCGTGTTCGCCGCCCTCCTCGCCGGGGTCGCCCTCCTCGTCGCCGTCGCCGGGTTCGGGCTGGCCGACGGGGTCGCCCGGCTGTGGGGTGTCGCCGTCGCCCTGACCGACGCCGCCCATGTCGCGCTGGTCGTAGGCGAACTCCGGCAGGTCGATGATCTTGATGGGGATGTGAACCTCGTCGCGACGGCTCCGCCCGAGGTCGCCGTACTGGATGAAGTCCGCGAGGTCCTGCCGGCGGTTCTCGCCGACCTCCCGGTATCGCTCCAGGTCGTCTTTCAGTCCCATCGTTCCACCCGGTGCGTTCCGTGTGCTAGTGCCATCTGTAGCTCACCTGGCTCATGACGTGCCGGCTGGTCAGCTCTGCCGAGGGCGGTCTCGGTGCCGCTCGGGGGGTTGTCCCACTGTCTCGGGTCCAGGTCCTCGTAGGTCCTGGCCACGTCGTCCCAGTCGTAGCTCCCGAGGACGGCCCTGATGACCGGTATCTCCTTTGGGTTGACGTCGGTGACGCGGAACTCCTCGTCGCGGTTGCGCCACGCGTGTCGGTTGAGCGCCGTGATTATTTGCTCGGTCCTGAACTCCTCGACCGCCCCAGAGGGTTCGTTGTCGGCGTAATCGCCCTCGTCGAACCGCCCGAGGTGCTCTATCTCGAACACCTTCATCTTCAGTGCGTTCGGCTCGACCCGCTCGCCGCGGTCGTTCTCGATGAGTTCGCCCTCGGACCACGCGTAGACGTGCTCGACGTACTCCTCGACGGTCCGCTCGTCGACGCGTTTCTCGCGCATCATCGCCTCCAGGACGTCCTCCTCCTGGCGCGAGAACAGGTAGTTCTTGACGGCGGCGACGCGTTCGTCGAACTCCGCGGCCTCCGTCGTCGAGAAGACGGGTGCGTCCGTGAGACGTTCGGCCATCGTGTTTAGTACGTCCCGGGGCATGATGACCTCCTCGACGGGGAGCGTCTCGTGGAACCGGTCTGACTCCTCGTGGAGCAGGTCGGCGATGACGTCCCGTGTGTAGGTGACCGGGATGCCGTGTTCGCCGTTCGTCGCGGAGTCGCCGAACTCGATGTCGTCGATGTCGATGCGCTCGTCGCCGTCGCGGATGTACCCGCGGTCGAACAGCAACGCTTTGTCGACGAGGTCGAGGTCGTCTGGCAGGTCAGTCGTGTCCAGCCGCGAGACGACCGCATACAGCGCGGCCGCCTCCAGGGCGTGTGGCGCGAGTTCCCTCGGCGTCACCGACCCGTCAGAATCGCGGACCTTGATGGTCAGGGGTGCCCGAATCCACTCCTCCAGTTGGTCCCAGGTGTTGGCGTCCCAGACGCTCGTCTCGTCGGTCAGCTCCCGGCACAACAGCTCCGCCTCCAGCGAGAGGTTCGTCAGGTAGGTAAAGCGATGCCGGTCCAGCCGCCGTTTCAGCGCCTTCAGCGGGTCCTGGCCCTCGCGGTCGGCGTGCTGGTTCAGCTGTCCCTCCAGGTCCGGGTTCGAGATGATGATGAGCTGTGTGTCGATGTCCATCCCGATGCCCTTGTCCAGTTTGACCCGCCCCTCGTCGGGGACGTTCAACAGTTTCTGGAGCAGGTCGGCGTGCTGGGCGGCGTCCTCGACGATGGTCAGCAGGCCGTTGCCCTGCGAGAGGACGCCGTCGTAGGAGAACGCCTGGGGGTTCTTGCGGCCACGCGAGTCGAGTTCGCGCAACATCCCGTGCATCCACGAGCCCACGAGCCGTTCTTTCGGCGGGCCGTCGTCCTCGGAGTGGAGGATACCGATGCCCTTGCCGACGTCGACGACGAAGTTCTTGATGCGGAGGTGTCGCCGGTCGGTCACCGCCGAGAAGAGGTCCTCGACGCCCTCGCGGCGGTACTGTTCTTCGAGGTAGTCGTACGCTTCCCGGCAAAATGGGTCCAGTTCGCCCTCGACGCGGACCGGAATGTGGTCGTCGAGGCGCTCGTTGAGGTCGGCCACGACGTCCGCCCGCACCTCCTCGGGAAACACGGTCAACGGGTGAGACTGGACCGGGCTCTGGTACCAGTCGTCCTCGTCAGGCGTCGCGGGTTCGTCGCCGTAGGTCAGGCCCGGAGCGCCGTCGACGCCCGCGACGTTCCACTCCATAGTGTAGCGCCGGCCGCGGTCGGTCTTCGAGTACTCCCGGAGGCCGTTGACGAGACAGCGCTTGAGTTCGGACTTGCCGGTCGCGGTCGGGCCGTCGAGCCAGAGAATCTTCTCCTCCTTGCCGCGGGCGGCCGCGATGGAGCGGAGGTCGTCGACAAAGCGGTTGAGGACTTCCGTGTTGCCGAGGATGGCGTGTTCGCCGTCGTTCCAGGGGTCGTCGAAAAAGCGGTACCGCTGTTTCTCCTCGCCCTCCTCGATGACCGTCCGCGTGCCGGCGTGTTCGATGGCATCGAGCAGGTACTTGGAGGCGTGCGCGGCCAGCCCCGGCTCCGAGAGGAGCAACTCGACGTAGGCGTCGAGGCTCATCGGCTCCTCGTAGGTGGCATCGAGCGTCCTGTCGGCCGCCTCGATGTAGTCCTCGCCGCCCGACATCATTCCTCCATTTCGCTCTTTGCGACCTCAGCACCCGCGAATTCGAGCACTTCCTTGGCACCTTCCTCGGAGTAGCCCTGCTCGATGAGCGCGTCGATCCACTCGTTGCGCTCCTCGTCGTCCATGTCGCCCGACGAGACCAGCGCCGAGAAGTTGATGTTGTGTTTCTTGTCCTCCCAGAGCTTGCGTTCCAGCGCGCGGCGCAGGCGGTCGTTGTCCTGCGGGTCGAACGTCTCACCCTCGCGTGCCCGCCGCGAGACCCAGTTGGCGACCTCCTGGCGGAAGTCGTCCTTGCGGTCCTCGGGCAGGTCGAGTTTCTCCTCGAC
>PXQO01000052.1 GCA_003021285.1 Halobacteriales archaeon QH_2_65_14
ACATCCGCATCATCGCCGCCACCAACCGCTTCGACATGCTCGACCGCGCCATCCTCCGGCCCGGCCGCTTCGACCGCCTCATCGAAGTGCCAAAACCCGGCTGGGACGGACGCAAGGCGATTCTGGACATCCACACCAGGGAGATGAACCTCAGCGACGACGTCGAGTTGGCGACGCTCGCCGGCGATACCGAGGGCTTTTCGGGGGCCGAACTCGCCTCGCTCGCGACCGAAGCCGGCATGTTTGCCATCCGCGACGACCGCACCGAGGTCCGGATGGCCGACTTCCGGGACGCACTCCAGAAGGTCCGCGACGAGGACGACGCCGCCGGGACTCCCATCGCGTTCGCCTGACCGCCGATTTTTCCGTCGCTGTTAGGGATATCCCGGTCGTACCCAACCATCCCGAAGAAGTGTGCTTTCCTGGGGACCAAAGCGGCTGTCCTTTCCGAACAGTCATCGGTTCCCTTTTGGGACGGTCCCATCTAGAGGCGACAATGCGTCGAATCGGGTTCGTCGTCAACCCTATCGCGGGGATGGGCGGTCGGGTCGGCCTCAAGGGGACCGACGGGAAAGTCGAGGCGGCAATCGAGAGGGGTGCAGAGATGCGCGCCCCGGACCGGGCACACGACACGCTCGTCGCGCTACGGGACGTCGGCGATGACGTCGAACTGTTTACGTACGGGATACGCGGGACGCAGTCCGGAGATTCCTCGAAGAGGGCGTCGACCTGGTGCTGTTCGTCGGCGGTGACGGGACCGCGGTCGACGTCGCGGAGACCATCGCCGAGTCGGGGAGCGACGTGCCGATGCTCGGCGTGCCGGCGGGCGTGAAGGTGTACTCGGCCGTCTTCGCGGTCACCCCCGAGGCGGCGGGACACGTCGCGGCCATTTTCGAGGAGACAGAACAGGCCGAGGTCAACGACATCGACGAGGACGAGTATCGCGAGGGGGAGGTCCACACCGAGTTGCGGGCGCTGGCGGCGGTCCCCGTCGCCGAACAGCGACAGGCCAGCAAACAACTCAGCGGCGGCACGGTGGAAGGGCTCGCAGACGGGTTCGTCGACGAAACCTCGCCGGGGGTCACGTACGTGCTCGGTCCCGGAAGCACGGTCGGCGCGATACAATCCGAACTCGGCTTCGGGGGGTCGCCCCTCGGAGTGGACGTGTGGCGCGACGGAGAACTGCTGGCCGAGGACGCCAGCGAGGCCGAAATTTTGGCGAACCTCGGGGAGCGAAACGTCGTCGTCGTCTCGCCCATCGGCGGACAGGGGTTCGTCTTCCGCGTCGGGAGACACGAGAAACGCCTGATGAAAATTGTATAGTGGGCCGTCAACCGTGGAATGATTGTACTGTACGTCGGGAGAATTGCCCGATGGATATGCGCCCTCGGTGTCGGTCAGGTGGGTTGTGGAATGCCGGGGTTCAACTCACGAACTTTTCTATCTCGCCTTTCATCGTGAGCGTATCGAAGTCGTGGTCGGGACGGAGGTTGACGAAATCGAGGTAGTTCTCGGATTCGAGCAACACCTCGGGCGGGTAGTACTCCGCGGCGAGTTCGACGGCGCTGTCGGCCCCGATGATGGGTCCGAGCGCGGCGAGCGCACAGGCGATGTCGTAGGCACGGGCCTGTTCGATGGCGTCCTCGTTGACTTTCGTCGCGTCGATGAAATACAGGTCCCCCTCGACGACGAGGACGTTCTCGCCCCGCAAGTCCCCGTGTGCGATGCCCGCCTCGTGCATCCGCGACAGGGACCCGAAGATGTCGGGAGCGACTGCCTCGACGGCGTCTGGTTCGATGTCGTCCAGCGTCTCGAAGGAGGGGAGAAACTCCAGGACGAGGACGCCGTACCCCTCGTGTTCGAACGCTTCGAGGGGCCGTGGAGCGTTGACGCCGATTTCGCGTATCTGTCGCGTCGCTTCGAGGTCGTGTTCGGCCATGCTCAGCGGCGTCTCGAACCGCTCGAAAAAGCCCTCCGCACGGCTGGAGAAGACGCCGATGTTGCGGCTCGTCGTCAGCAGTCCGTGAACGAAAGTGTTCTGCTGGGTGATTATCTTCACGAACAGCCCCTCGTTGACGACGCACGGAATGGACAGCCAGTTGTTCGCGTCCAGTTGGCGGACCGACTCGAACTCCTCGCCCTGTCGCCTGGCGGCTTCCCGCGCGACTCGCTCGATGTCCTCGTCCGGCAGTCCCCCCCGAAGCAGCCGACGGATGGCCATCATCGGCTCTTGACACAGGCGGGGGATAAATGGTTCCCCGCCTCCCCCGGAACTGTTCAGATAAGAGATTCTCAAAGAGAACTGCGACCAGCATGAAAGTCCCGCCCAGCCTGGAAAATAACGTCGGGCGGGACTGAAAGGGGCGAAGCGCTCGCCGGGCGAGACGAAGCAAGCACCGCAGTGCAACGAGGAGCGCAGTGAGTCGGAGCCGGCGAGCGCTTCGGGGCTTTCATGCTGTTTACAACTCCAGTATTGCTTTACCCGGACGACCATCGACCGGCTGGAAGCGCGGCTCCGTTCGGGCAGGGTTCAGCGCCCGGAAACCGTCCAGCGAATGGCTGAACTCCTCGATGAGAGCATCGACATCGACGGCCTCCTCGCCCGTCGTGACTGGCTCGATTCCGGGGAATCAGGCCTGAGAACGGTATACACACTTATTTTCTCGCAGAACCTAGCGAGACGTGGAGCCATCTGGCTCCGTAGTGTCACACGCAGGGACGGCCATCCCGTCCCTTTTGTTCCCCTGCGTGGGTCAGTCGGCGAGTTCGGGCGGTTTGTCGCTCGTCTCGAATTGCAACTCGGTCCTGGTGGCGTAGAAATGGACCAGCGACGTGATCAGGAACGTCGCCACGGCGAACGCCCCCACCATCACGGCCGGGAGTGTGTCAATCGACGGGACGCCGAGAAGGACCGCACCGAGAACGAGCAGGTTGAACGCCGCCAGCCCCAGGTAGAACAGGCTCCAGGGGACGTCGTCTTTCTCGCCGAGACCGAGATAGACGTCGAGATCGTTCGCGCCCGGCCCCAACTCGATGGTACCCTCGCGGTCGTCGAACTCGATGACGTTCATGCGGTCCATTCGTGGCAGGTGAACCTGCTGGAGGGACGTGTAGACCCGTTTCCGTTCGTCGTACGAGACTTCTTCGGGCGGAATGTCGTTCTCCCAGGCCGCTATCTGGTCGGAGAGGTCCCCGAGCGTCGCAACCCCGTCGTTATCCTGGAGATAATGCAACGTATAGCGCCGTCGATGGTTCCGCAAGAGGTCGAAGCAGTCGTCGTACGAAATCGCTAACTCCCCGGATGACCCCGCGTTCCCTGGCTGATCGTCAGTACTCATAGTTCCCTGCAAGTGTGTACCACTAACATACAGGTTGGATATAATTATTCTCCACCTAATCGTCGAGTAGGAATAAATTAACACCGATATAGATTCGGAAAGTACCACTGCAGGATGGTTCTCACCCGAACAATACCTACTCTTCCCAGTAGAGCCTGGGTCCAAAGGTCATGTAGGCGAGGGCCGCCACGAGCAATACACGCGGAAACACGCGCTCGAATGCGGTCGGAGCGGCGATAGCCCCGATCTGAACGACGCCCATGATGAGCGCATCGCGGGCAGCCAGTTTCGGATACGGGACGGGAGCCACCATCAGGAGTGAGAGCCCCGCGGTGCTCGCCAGCAAGACTGGCACGTTCGTGACGCCAGCCAGGTACGCGGCCGCGAGGATAGACGAGGCGAGCGTGTTCTGAATGCCCGGTCGGTTCTCGCCTTCCCCGACGTAGACGGTGTACATGGCGGTCCGGAGAAGCGAGAAGACCACGAAAATCGAGGCAGTGCCCGCCGCGATGGCGAATAGTTCCGGCTCGTCAGTCAGCGTCTCCCACTCGTCGCGAGCGACCGCGAAGACGAACAGGCCCGTCGCAGTCCCGAACGAGACGATGTCGGCCATCGAGTCCAGATACGGTCCGACGTCGGTGCCGCCGAACGTCCGTGCGATGATCCCATCGAGACCGTCGGCGACCGCAGCGAGCAATACGAGTTGAGCGACGAGTACCGGCCTCCCGACCACCGCGGCCGCCATCGCCACGACTCCAATCGTGGCGTTGAAAAGCGTCATGACGTCCGCAGCACCGAGACGCGACCGGATCCGAAGCGACATACAAATCACCAGGTAAACCGGGTACAAGAAGCATGGGGATTCGGGTTCGCGACGCCCCCGCGCGCGAGTATCAGTCCGCGGCGTCGACCTCCAGTTCGAGGAGGGCACAGACGTCGCTTTCGGCGTCGAAACAGTCCGGACACTGGGGTTCGCGGTCGATAATCGTGTCGAGTCGCTCGGCGACGGTTTCGTCGATGACCGATTCGAGTTGCGTCGCCTCCTCCCGGAAGTTCTCGACCTCGAGGACCTCCACGAGGAAGCGCTCGATGATACAGTAGTTCTGGATGGCCTCGCGCGCACGGACGATGCCGTCCTCGGTGAGTTCGACGCCCTTGTACTTCTCGTGGTTGCACCATCCCTCGGATTCGAGTTTGCCGATCATCTCGTTGGCGCTCGCGGGGCTGACGTCTAGCATCTCCGCGATTGCACCAGTCGACGCCGGGCCGTCCTCCATCTTCTGGATGAGGTAGATGGCCTTCAAGTACTGGTTTGCCGTGTTCATGCGTCCCTCCACGCTCCCTGACCAGTCGGGCTGTCACCGGTCATTGTCCTCGCTCCATCAGTTTCGTGACTTCTTCGACGCCCGCCGCCTCCTCCTCCCTGATCTCCGCCAGGACCGAGAGCAGGCGGTCGCGGTCGATACCGAACTGGGCGTCGGACTCCTCGATTGCCTCGATGAGGTCGTCGTAGAACTTGTATGCCGTTTCCTCGTTGCACAACTGGTCGTAGAGGATGCCGTCGAAATCCTGGTCGGCCTCGTACTGGCGTTCGACGAGCGCCTGAATCTCGTCGAACGGGATCGTCTCCGCGTTCAGCCCCTCCACGAGCCGTTCGAGGCGCTCGCGGTGGTCCGCCGACTCCTCTGTGGCTTCTTCGAGAAGGGTCCGAACCTCCTCGTCGATTTCCTCCGACTCGGCGGCGTGTTTCGCCGCCCGTGCCTCGACGACCTCCTCCAGCACTACCCCGATCTGTAGGAGGCGTGCGAGCTGGTGGTCGGACCCGACGGGAGACTGGAGACTCATCGACATCCCCCGCGGGCGTGAAGGCTGTCCGGTACCCGGTTCATGCTCCAATGTGAGGCAGGGGCCGACTTAAGCGGTTCCCTGTGATACGGACCACGAGTACTGCCGTCATGGACACAGTTCTACGGGCGCGGGATTACTCCCGTCGTACGTCAGTGACTCGACCGCCCTCGTCGATATCGACGGCGAGCGCATCCTCCCCGAGTTCGAACGTCGCAGTCGTCCCGCCCGACTCGTGCAGGACGAGGTCACTGACCTCCGGATTGCTGGTCGACCGGGAGCCAAACAGGGCTTCGGCATCGTCGAGGCCGTGTTCGCTGTAAAAACCCCGCACGGCGGGATGGCTCGAAATCAGGACCTGCAGCGGGGGGTCGTACTGGAGCCAACACCTGTTGCAGTCGACCTCGGCCCACACGATGTCGTCCTGAGCGGAACCCTCGCCATCCAGGCCGTAGGTCGGTTCCGTGGGATACTCGATGACCGTCACTCCCCAGCAACGTGGACAGATTCCCTGGCGAGCCAGGTTCATCCCCGACATCGTCCGGGAAAAGACGACATCGGTCAACTCCTCCAGGGACCGCCCCTGGTAGGCTCCCGGCGGTGTGGGGTAGCTCAGTCGCAGTCCGTGCTCGGGACACTCCAGAACCAGCGACTCCTTCTCGTAGCGGATGTCAAGTGTTCGGTTACAGTTCGGACACTCCCAGGGCGACTTGGCCCTGTGCTCGCCACTCGCCTCGCCGTACGTCCCCGCGTACACGGCGGAGACGACCGCCATCGCCGGGTACCGAGCGACGTACCTGTCGTCCGATTT
>PXQO01000053.1 GCA_003021285.1 Halobacteriales archaeon QH_2_65_14
GAGCACGTTCGCCGACGGTGACTTTGAGCGTGGACATGGTCTATCTCTCCTGATGGCGTCCTACTCCGGCCAGTTCCACGAGACGGGTGACAACTCTTCAGTCTCCCGCTTGAATCGGTTGTAGAGCGCGAGCATCCCGGGGAACTCGATGTGTTCGACATCGTTTCCGGCGTGGCGCTCGTGCCCTTTCGTCCGTTCGTGGGCGTTGTCATACCGGAGGACCGTGTCGCCGCCTACTTCCCCGAGGTGTAGGCTGTAGTCCCACCCGCTCGGGTACTGCTCGTCCTCCGTCTGGCGGATGGTAACGTCAACGACGTAGCCAGCTTCGACATCCTGCCAATCAGTGACCGTGGTGTAGGACGCCATCCGCTGCCCTATGGTATTGCCTCCATAGAGATAAGCCTATGGACCAGATAACATAGATCGTCCAGCTGTTACCCCTTATGCCCGAGGGCGAGCCACCGTCGACTCGCGTCGAGCCGCCAGACTGCTGAGGACCTGACCTACCTATTTTGGTCGGTAACGACGGCGAAAGGGCAAACCTCAATTGCGTCGGCTCCGAGAGCACATCGCAAGAGTATGAATCGGCCAGAGGTGTACGACCACGTCGAGCCGACGAACGAGGAGCACGACCTGCCGGACGGCGTCTACCGCGTCGTCGGCAGTAGCGAGGAGCGAGTATCCCTGCTCCGCGTCGCGGATGCGGATGGACGACGAATCAACACCGGCGAGGTTTCGACGGTCTCCCTCGACGAGTTCGACGGCTTCACTCCGGCGGAGAACCCCGACGGAAACCAGCCAGTCGAGGAACGCGTCACGTCGATTCTGGAGACCGGATACTGGTCGGTCCGTGCCTTCGTGCAACAGCTCGCAGCGAATCCGCTCCTGACGATGGTTGCTGTTAGTATCCTGGTTGCAGGACTGTTCGGAGACCAGATTCTATCGCTCCCGGACTCAGTTTTCGGGGTTCTGGTTTTTCTCGGGAGCCTCGGCCTGGCGTATATCGGCGGCGGCGGGGTGTAATCATCTGCCGTACGGACTCGCCGGGACTGAGCGACGCCGGAGGCGGCGCGAGGGTCGGCGAGTCCACAACCGACTGACCGAGCGAAGCGAGGGAGAGAGGAAGTGGACTCGCCGGGATTTGAACCCGGGGCCTCTCCCATGCCAAGGGAGTGATCTACCTCTGATCTACGAGCCCGCTTCGCAATGGAAATTTTCGGTCTGCTCGCTTAAACCCATCGGAAGCAGTCCGGCACGGGGCTCCGAGACCGTAGAACGGGAACGCAGAACGCTCCATTTTTAAGGACGACAGGATTACCTGTTCTCACGAATGCCCAACTCCAACGGACCACAGCAAGGGACGCGGCACAAACTTCAGAACGACGCACGCAACCGGGGAACCTCCCCGCCCCAGCAGGCGGTCAAGCAGTTCGAGGAGGGACAGAAGGTCCACCTGAGCCTCGACCCCAGCGTCCAGGATGGGCGCTTTCACCCGCGATTCAACGGGCAGACCGGCGTCGTCCGGGGCAAGCAGGGCCAGGCATACAAGATCGAGATAACGGACGGCAACGTCGAGAAGACGCTCATCGCGAAGCCGGCCCACCTCAAACTCAAAGAGTAACTCCTTCTCCGGTTACCAATCGATTGATACGGACGTTCGTGACTATTTTCGGCCTGACCCGAAATTATCGCCTGTTTCGGCGGCTGATAGTGGTTGTTGTGACTGCATGGCGGTAAAGAATCACGAACGTCCGTATGACGCGCGCTTCTCGGTACGTTGTCAGCGACGCCCCTCACTCGACAGTGACGCTCTTGGCCAGGTTGCGGGGTTTGTCTATCGACCGGCCCATCTGGTTGGCGATGTGATAGGCCACGAGCTGGAGCTGGACGTTGCCGAGGATGGCGGCCGTCCTGGGATGGGTTTCGGGGATTTCGAGGACGTGGTCTGCGTACCGCTCCGCGTCGCTTTGCCCGTCCGTGACGGCGACCACCGGGGCGTCGCGGGCCTCCACTTCCTTGATGTTGCCGACGGTTTTGCGTGCTTTCTCCCCGTCACCGAGAACGAGCGCGAACACCGGCGTATCGCTGTCGACCAGCGCGAGCGGGCCGTGTTTGAGTTCGCCGGCGGCGAACCCCTCCGCATGCTCGTAGCTGATCTCCTTGAGCTTCAGCGCTCCTTCGAGGGCGACCGGATACTGGTATCCACGGCCGATGAAGAAGTACGCACGCGAGTCGCGGTAGGCTTTGGCGACCTCATTAGCAATCGACTCGTCGAGGATTTTCTGGACGTCGCCGGGGAGTTCGCGAAGCGCCGGGACGACCTCGCGCCGGGAGCGATGGTCCTCGACAGTCCCGAGCGAGAGCAGGTTCAGTGCCCCCAACTGGCCGGCGAACGTCTTCGTCGCAGCGACGCCGATTTCGGGCCCGGAACGGATATACAGCGTGTGGTCGCACTCGCGGTCCATCGTCGACCCGACCGTGTTCGTGAGAGCGAGCGTCCTCGCGCTGCGACTGTGGGCCTCGCGGACGGCAGACAGGGTATCTGCCGTTTCGCCGCTCTGGCTGACCGCGACGACCAGGTCGTTCCCGACCGGCGGCGGAGACGTGGCGTACTCGTGTGCGTAGAATGCCTGGGCGGGGACGCCGGCACGCTGGAACAACAGCGCACCGTAGAGGCAAGCGTGATAGGAGGTCCCCGCGGCGACGAACTGCACGCTCGTCGGGGACAGGTCCCCGAGGTCCTCGATGTCGACGGTGTTGGACAGTTCGTCCACCCGACCCCGGAGACACTGGCGGAGGGCGCGGGGCTGTTCGTGAATCTCCTTGAGCATGAAGTGGTCGTACCCGCTCTTGCCCGTCTCCTCCGGGTCCCACTTTATCGTGTGAACACGTTTCGCAACCGCGTCCCCGTCTTCGTCGAAGACGGCCAGACCGCCGTCGAAGCGGGCAAACTCCCCGTCTTCGAGGTAGACGACCCGGGCCGTGTAATCCCGGAACGCGGGCACGTCGCTGGCGAGAAAGAACGTGCGGTCTCCGGATTCACTTTCACCCTCGACTCCTACCGTGTCGCCGTCCTCAGGGTGGTTGCCGTCGCCGTCTGCGCCGAGTCCGATGACCAGTGGCGAATCGTTCCGCGCCGCGAAAATCGCGTCTGACCCCTCGACAATCGCTGCGATGGCGTAGCTTCCTTCGAGTTTGTCTATCGCCTGCCGGAATGCAGCCTCCGGGGTCGCACCGTCCGCGAGTGCCTCCTCGATGAGGTGGGGGACGACTTCCGTATCGGTATCGCTCGTGAACGTGTGGCCATTGGTGGCGAGTTCGTCCCGGAGACCCTGGTAGTTCTCGATGATGCCGTTGTGAACCACTGCAATCTCGCCCTCGCAGTCGAGGTGGGGGTGAGCGTTCTCGTCGGTCGGTGGCCCGTGTGTACTCCAGCGCGTGTGGCCGATGCCGACGCGCCCCTGGAGAGGTTCGCCGTCGAGTTTCCCCTTCAGGTCGGCGATCCGACCGGCTGTCTTGCAGACCGCAAGATGCTCACCGACGAGACCGACGCCAGCGGAGTCGTAGCCTCTGTATTCGAGTTTTTCCAGGCCGTGAGTGAGCGTGTCGAGCGTCTCGTCACCACGGCCGA
>PXQO01000054.1 GCA_003021285.1 Halobacteriales archaeon QH_2_65_14
GAGCATGTCCCGCGCCGGACAGCCCGAGTACGTGAGCGTCATGTCGACGCGTGCGAGGCCGTCCTCGACCGCGACGCCGTAGATGAGCCCCAGGTCGACGATGCTGACCGGCATCTCGGGGTCCTCGATGTCGTAGAGGGCATCCCACACGTCCGCCTCGATACCGTCGGCATCCTCGCCGGTCGCCGGCAACTCCTCGACCGGTGGCCCCTGCTGGTACTCGGTGTAGCTACACAGCGTCGACTCGCCGGTGGGGTCCGGAATCTCGTCCCCCGGCCCCGGGATTTCCTCGTCGTGGTCCGGCATGTTGTGTTCCATGGTCACTCGGGTCTCCCCATGATCTTCGTCGACTGGTCGCGGCCAAGGTCGTGGTAGGTGTGGGTGAACTCCTCGAAGAGGTCGGACCACGCCTCGGTGTGCGAGCCGTCGCGGCCGACGTGCTCGGGCAGCATCTCGTCGGTCACGGCGTAGCCGTCCATCCCCTCGACGCCCGATTCGGGCACGTCGAGGTCGAGCGATTCGAGGTACGGGATGACGACCGAGAGCCACTCCTCGCCCATCTCCGCCAGCGTCGCGTCGCGCAGCCCCAGGTCGACGATGTCGTCCTCGACGTCGGGGTCGACCGGCTCAAATAGCGTCAGCGCGTACGGGAACAGCCGGTCGACGGCGTTCTGGACGCGCTCTTTGCCCTCGTCGTCGGCGACGAGGCGCTCAAGCCAGTTCTGTGCGTGTTCGAGATGGTAGTTCTCCTCGCCCTGAATCTTGCCGACGCGGTCGGCGATCTTCGGGTGGGTGGACTCCTCCAGTGTGGCAAGCCGGAGCTTTTCGGCGACGTCGTACAGGTACGAGCGGACGATGGGGTCGGTCCAGTCGCCCTCCGCGAAGGGCTGTTCGACGAGCGTCGAGTGGTGCCACTCGTCGGCGTCACGCTCGTAGACGATTTCCGGTTCCTCGTAGCCGAGATCGATCAGCAGGTCGTACCACAGCCTTGCGTGGCCGAGTTCGTCCTGAGCGATGTTCGACAGCGCCAGGTCCGACTCCAGCGAGGGGGAGCGGACCTGCCACTCGGTGTACCGTTCCGCGAGGACGAACTCGTCGTCGCCGAGACGCTTGCACAGCGCCGCGAGCGCCTCGCGCTCGTCGAGGTCGTTCGGGTCGAGCGTCATGCCTCACCCCGTTGCTTCTCGGCCTCCTGCTGTTCGCTGTCGGACTCCTCGACCTCGCGGGCCTGCTCGGTCTGGAGGTTGTACGCCGTCGTCCAGCGGTACGCCTTGTCGGTCGTCCCGCCGAAGGGGACATCGTCGGTATCGATCTCGCCGACCTCGTCTTTCGGAACGACCCAGATGCTGTTGGTCGGCTTCCGGCGACCGTGCTGGATGGCGGCGAACTGCTTTGCCATCTCGCGGTCCGGTGCGTGAACGTTTCCACAGTGGGTGTGGTAATCGCCTTTCTTCTCCTGTCGGAATACTTCCCAGATCATGGTTGTGTCGGTGAATGTGGTCTCTCGCTGTGCGTTCAGTCCGCTGCCTGTGGGGAGCGACCGCCGGCGGGTGCCCCGTCGCCCTCAATGACGTCACGGACCCACTCGACGGCCTCCTGTGCCCTTGCGCGGCCGTTGATCTGGCCGAGACCGGGCTCGTAGTTGTTCTTCGCGACGGTGAAGAACTCGTCCCAGTCGAGGTCGTCCTCCTCGACGACCCAGCGACCCTCGTCGTTCTGGGACACGCGCGGGTACTCGGGGATTTCGAGGCCGTACTTCCGGGCCTTCGGGACGTACATGTCGAGAAACGCCTGCCGGAGTTCGTCGTTTGTCATCTGCTTGAGCCCGACGTCGGCCGCGAAGTCGTGGTGGGTACTCTTGTCGTCGGTCGGCCCGAAGAACTGGATGATGCGGGGCCACCACTCCTCGAAGGCCTCCTGGGTGCGGCGCTGTTCGGCACGCGAGCCGTTCATCAGCGTCCTGAGGATGTCCTCGCCGTGCTTGACGTGAAACCCCTCCTCGAAACAGACCTTGTCCATGGCGTGGGCGTACGGCTCCCAGCTCGTGCGCCGGAGCGTCGCCTGCCGGCGCATCGCCGCGCCGTCGACGAAGAAGGCGATCATCGGCGTCTCGACCCACCCGTCCATCGGGTAGTGAAAGCAGTTGAGGAACTTCCCCCGTCCCTCGGCGAGGTCGTCGAGCATCTCCTCGCGCGTCTTGATGCCGAGCGTCTCGGCCGCGCGGTAAAGCAACTGGCCGTGCCCGATCTCGTCCTGTACCTTCGCCGAGAACGCCAGCTTCCGGTCGATGCTGGGTGCCTGCCGGATGAACGGCCGTTCGAGATACGCCCCCATTATCTCGCTGTTGGCATGAAACTCGATCATCCGGGTGGCCGCCTTGCGGTACTCCTCGGGAAGGTCGTCGCCAGGGCTGAACTCCCGTGGCCCTGCACGCTCTTTGACTGTCTCGATATCCATCGCTATACCTATACACGGCGTGACAGAACAAAGCGATTCGGCCGGATATATAGCGGGTTTTTATACGGCGAGTGCGTAGTGGCGGGCAATGATAGACGAGTGTCTCGTGGTGGAATTCGAAGTCCAGGGGGACGACTGCCCGCTGGCGGAGGCGACGCGGGCGGTCGACACCCGGGTCGAGGCGCGCCCGCCGCTGCTGCGCGACGACGGGTACGTGCTGTTGCAGTTCCGGGCACCGCACAACGAGCGGCTCAGGGAGACGCTCGACGGCGACGACCGCATCCGGTACCTCCACGTCGCAAGCGGGGAGGGGGGCGACACGTACCGGTGTCTCTCCAAGCAACCCTGCGTCGTCCACGAACTGGTTAGTAGCGGCTGTATCGTCGATGCCCTCCAGTACGAGGACGGACGGGCGCTCGTGGTGGGAGCGGTCGTCGGCCGCGACGTCCTCCGCGGGGTGATGGAACGGGCGGGCGAGACGGTCGGCGTGAAACTCCGGCGCGCCTACCAGCTCCAGAGCGAGGACGAACCGGGGGTCCCCCAGCAGTGGGACATCACCCCGAAACAGGAGGCCTGTATCCGGACCGCACTCGAACTGGGCTACTTCGCGATTCCGCGCCAGGCGACGGCCGCGGAGGTCGCCGACGAACTCGGAATCAGCAAGTCCGCGTTCCTCGAACGGTTACACCGCGCCGAGCGGACGCTGTTCCAACAGCTGTTTCTGTGAGTTGGTTTCCCTATGAACCGCTACCCACGGACACGTACCGGTATTTCGCCGGTCGGTCGTCTCCTAGAAACGTCCATAATGGAAGCGGGTGAAGCGTTGGATGCATGGCACTAAGTCTGGTGACGCCACACGCGTCCGAACCGACCGATGGAACAGCCGACGAGGGCGGCGTTCAACGCGGGGGCGACCATACCTGTCCACTGTGTGGACTCGCGACGGGAGAGGAGCGAACGCTGTACGTCCACCTGCAGACCGGGCATCGAAAGAGCGACATCGCACGGGTCCTCCTCGACGAGACGGCCGAGGAGTAGACTGGTCCCGAATCGGATATGAGCGGGGTCAACGTCGACGCGATTGCATCGCGGTTCGAGCGGGCGAGCGAGGAAGTCACCGAGGAGCGACGGCAAGTAGTCGACGAACGGAACGCGCTGGCGGCGTTTGCCGAGCAGGTACGCGGAATGGACCTCCCACAGGTACAGAGTCGGGGTGTCCCGGCCGGACTGACCAGGTGCGGGTCCGGCGACGGGACGGAGGCCGTCCGGGACGCCTACGAGTCGACGGTCATGGCGGTTCCCCACTACGAGACGGAGTATGGGGAGTCCTACGAACGGCACCTCGCGGAGGAGTTCGGGCCGAACGTCGCGTCGATGCTGATCGGGGGGCAGTCGTTTCGGGACCGTCACAGGGAGCTGCTCTTGCAGGCCGTCTCGACGTCGCGTGAGCGCCGGGAACAGCTCATCGAGGTGCTCCGGACCGAAGAACAGTCGCTCTCCGAGACGACGCCCGTACTGCTGTCGGTCGCCGAAGACCTCGTCGGGATGACAGGCGGCGTCGAAACACGGGACGCCGACCTCCTCGACGCCTACGCCAGGCGGCTGGACGTGCTCGAAGAGAACTGCACCCGGACGCTCGAACGGCGTCAGTCGACGCTCGTCCACCAGCGTCGTGACCTGGGGCTGTCGCTGGACGCGTTCGACCTCCCGACGTACCTCTACGCGGAGTTCGACGTCACCTATCCCGTCGTTTCGACCATCGCAGACCTGCTGGACCGCCTCGAACGGCTCCGGACCGACATCCATCGGACGCTCGAATACCGGTCGGCGTCCCGCCAGTCATAGCGGCAGGACGCCGGCGACGGTCGCGACGACGGCCAGCACGATGGCGACGAGTTGCGCGAGGAAAAACGCCCACGAGGAGCGCCAGGCGAAATACAGCAGCGTCGCCATCGAAATTCCGGCGATGACTGCCGGCCAGAACCCCCGCACGAACAGCGTGGCGAAAAACGCCGTCGTGAACAGGTACAACACGTCGATTGCGACCGCGCTGAGGTTGCGCCTGCGGAACTCCTCGATACTCACGCTCGGCGGGAATCGCTGATCTGCGTGACCGTCGTCCGGTTGTGTCCTCGACACGGGTAGCTGTCACCTCGGATGTGCTGATTGGGCTGGGAGCGTCACTCTTCGTGTGTGAGCGTCTCGTCCTGGACCTCGTCGAGGCGCTCGATGATCGAACTGAGGTCCTGGTCGGGGTCGGACCACAGCCCCTTGAGCTGGGACCAGAACTCCTGCTGGAAGGGGTTGCCCAGCGCGTCGTCGAGGTCGGGAACGATGGTCACCTGGTCGGCCATCTGGGGGAGTTGCGCCATGACCTCGAGTTGGTAGGCGTCGGCGGACATCTGGTTGCTGGACGCGATGAAGCCGCCCTGTTTGGCCCAGACGCGCTGGCCCTCCGGGGAGATGAACTCCGAGAGCGCCGCCTTGGCCGCCTCGACGTTGTCCGAGTACGTCGGGATGGTGAACCAGTTCACGCTGGCGACCATCCCCTGGGCACCCGGCATCATGAAGACGCCGAGGTCCTCGGGTTCCTGGATGGCGTCGAACCCAGTGGTGAACGACCCCATGAAGTACAGCGGCAACTGGTTGTCCCAGAAGTACTCGTACTGGACGCCGAAGTCGCGTTGCTGGCTGAAGTATCCCTCCTGGTGGAGCTGCTGGATTTCCTCGAAGGCGGTCTGTACGCGCTCGTCGGTGAAGTCGACCTCGCCGGAGATGAGTCCCTGCTGTAGCTCGTCACCGTTCTCCTGACGGAGGAAAAAGCCCTCAGTCACGTCCGACAGCGGCCAGCCGTCCCCGTTCCCGGACGCGATAGGTGCGTCGACGCCCTCGATGCCGTCAATCTCCGCCAGGAGGTCGAGGAACTCGTCGTAGTCCTCGGGTTCGGAGAGACCGTGCTCCTCGAAAAAGGACTGCCGGTACCAGAACCCCGGCTTCAGGTCCATCTTGAAGGGGACGGCGTACACCTCGCCGTCGACGGTCACCTGGTCGGGTTCCACGGCGTAGTTCGCAGGGTCCCAGACGTCGCCGACCGGTTCCAGGTGGCCGTTGCGGGCGTCCGACCGGATGCGGGCCGGCGACGGCATCACCACGATGTCCGCCGGTGCGGTGCCCGACTCGTAGTCCATCAGCGTCCCCGTCAGTAGCGCGTCGGTCGTCCGGGGGTGGTACTCGATTTCCACGTCGGTCTGGGACTGGACGTGGTCGATGACCATCCGGAAGTTCTCCTCCTCCTGGCCGGCCCAGACGCCCGTCACGTCGATAGACCCGCTGACGCCGCCACCTCCCTCCCCGTCACTGTCGCCATCGCTGTCGCCTGCATTCCCATCACCCTCGCCAGCATCCGTGTCTCCGTCACTCGCGTCGCCCTCGTCGTCGGACATACCTGGCTCGTCGTCCTCTGTGGTATCGTCGTCATCGCCGGTACAGCCAGCCAGTGCGACGAAACTCACGCCGATACTTCCCAGCAGGGTACGCCGGTCGAGGTCGCGATTGTTCTCGCTCATACCACTCATCGTATAGCATGTGAAAAGTCTTGAAAATTTCGTATTGTTGATAAGTTACAGCTATGTGGGAGTCGACTGGAATGGACGTGAATAGCGAGGTAGATAGCTATGTGACAGTTCTATGAACAAGTATGTACACGGTTATTTACGATTAGTCAGTCTCACTCATCAGTGAAGGACTCGGCGTCGCGTTCGGTAACGCGGACGCCCTTCTCGGCCAGGTAGCGCATCCGCTGACGGGCGAACTCCTCCTCGCGGGTCCCCCGCGTCGCCAGGACGTACATCCGCGCACTGCCGGTCGGGCGCATCGTCCGTCCTGCGCGCTGGGTCCCCTGGCGTCGCGAGCCGCCGAGTCCGGAGGCGACGACCGCGAGTTGCGCGCTCGGCAGGTCGATGCCCTCGTCGCCGACGCGCGAGACCACGAGCGTCGACAGCGTGCCGGTCCGGAACTGCTCGAACAGTTTCTCGCGGCGATGGTGGGGCATCTCGCCGCTGACGAACGGCACGTCCAGCGCGTCCGCGAACGCCCGTCCCTGGTCGAGGTACTCGACGAACACGAGCGCCTGCTCGTCGGGATGGCCCCCGAGGAGGTGTTCGATTTCGTCGAGTTTCGCCGGGTTCGTGGCGGCGAGCTGGCGGCGCTGGTGGCCGTGGCTGCTGACGTACTGGTTTTGCGCGTCCTCGGAGGTCCAGGGGACGTATCGGATTTCGACCTCGGGTTCTGCCACGAACCCGGAGTCGAAAAGCGAGTCCCAGTCGGTCCCGATGGGGGGGCCGATGAGCGTGTAGATGTCTTTCTCCCGGTCGTCCTCCCGGACCGGCGAGGAGGACAACCCGAGCCGGTGGCGGGTCTGCAGGTCGGTGCTCCGTCGGTAGACCGGCGCGGAGATGTGGTGGACCTCGTCGTAGATGATGAGCCCCCACTCGCGGCTGTCGAACAGCTGTCTGTGGCGGTCCATCCCCGCCGTGCGATAGGTGGCGATGGTCACCGGCCGTATCTCCTTGGTCCCGCCGTGGTACTCGCCGACCTGGTCCGGCGAAAGCGTCGTGTGTGCGAGTATCTCCTCGCGCCACTGGCCCGCGAGTTCGCGCCCGGGGACGAGTATCAGCGTCTCGCCCCCGACGGCGGCGAGTATCGCGAGCGCCGTGACGGTCTTGCCGCTGCCCGGCGGGCCGACGAGCACCCCCGACCGGGTTTCGAGGAAGTTTGACACCCACTCGTGCTGGTAGGTCCGCAACTCCAGGTGCACCTCGACGTCGAGTTCCTCGCCCGAATCGAGGTCGCGCTCGTCACGAACGGGATAGCCCGCCTCGTAGAGGATGCGCTTGACCTCCGCGATGCTGTCCTCGGCGACCCAGCTCTCCGTGTCCGAGATGGGAGCACGCAACTGGTCGTCGAGTTTCTGTCTGGCGACGTTGCCCATCAGGTCGTCCGTCTCGGCTTCCAGCACGACGTAGCCGTCCTCGTGGGTCCGGAGCCGGAACTTCTTCGCCCGCGCATACTGGCTTTCGAGCCAGGTTTCGAGGTGTGGATACCGTTCGGGCAGGACCGACCGGACCGTCTCCAGCAGGTCCGCGAACGTCTCGTAGGGTGCCTGCCAGACGTCCTCCTGGCGGATATCGTACATGTATGCTCCCGAGCCGGTGGTGTCGAGGAGGTGGGCGAACTGGGAGAGCTGGGCGCGGGTGAACTGCGTGGGCTGGTCGACGATTATCTCGCGGCGCTCGGGGAAGACGACGACCCGCTCGCGGTCGGTCATGCGCGCCCAGTCGCCGGGATACCAGACGACGGGGTCCGCCGACACGTCGAGGCGTTGTGCAATCCCGTCATCGACGAGCGCGTCGAGGCGCTCGGTCGCCTCGTCCTGGGTCATACCGGTCGCCTGTGCGTACCGCGTCGCCGTGACGACCGGCCGGCCGAGTTGTTCCAGCGCCTCGTAAAAGACGTCGGTGCCCCCCTCGAATTCGGGTACATCCGAATCGGCGTCCTCTGTCACTACTCCCAGTAGCCGACGGCGAAACAAACGGCTTGTGACTCGGCAGTTCGAACACCGCGGCCGGGAAACGACAACCAAACGACAGGAAGGGCAGGGAAGCAACCACATACGTTATACCGGGGCACCCTCATAGTAGCGGGCAATGAGTAGGTACGACGAGGTCTGTGTGCTCATCCCCACCTACAACGAGGCCGAGACGATTGCCGGGGTGATAGAGCGGTTCCGGGAGATGGGCCTCGAGAATATCCTCGTCGTCGACGGCGGGTCAAACGACGGAACCAGGGACCTCGCGGAGCAGGCAGGGGCACGGGTTCGAATCCAGAGCGGGAGCGGCAAGGGACAGGCCGTCAGGGAAGCGGTCAACGAGATGATAACCGCCCCGTACGTGCTGGTGACCGACGGCGACTCGACGTACCGGCCGGAGGAGGCCGACCGGATGCTGGAACCGTTGCTGTCCGGCGAAGCCGAACACGTCATCGGTAACCGGTTTGCCAACATGGAGCCCGACGCGATGCCGCGGCTCAACCAGATCGGCAACCGCATCATCAACCGGTCGTTCAACCTCGTCCACGGCCGGAACCTGGTGGACATACTCAGCGGCTACCGCGCTTTCACCCGCGAGTCGTTCGAGCGGTTCTCACTGTCGGCCAGCGGCTTCGGCATCGAAACCGAGATGGCCGTCGAGTGCGTCAGAAAGAACGTCCGGACGGCCGTCGTGCCGATAACCTACGAACCCCGTCCCGAGGAGTCGGAGACGAATCTCCGACCGTTCCGCGACGGCGGCAACATCATCCTGACGCTGTATCGGCTGGCGAAAAAGAACAACCCCATCTTCTACTTCGGAAGCGTGGGCGTTCTCAGCGCCCTCATCGGCGTGATCCTCTCCCTGTACGTGGTCATCGAGTGGTTCATCTACGGCGTCTCGCACGAAGTGATCGCGCTCTTTGCCGGCGTCTCGTTGCTCTTTGGCGTCCAGCTCGTCATGTTCGGCGTGCTTTCGGACCTCATCCTGACGTCGAACCGCGAACAGACACACCGAATCAACCACCTCGTCAAGGAGGTCGAACGGCTGGAGGAACGGAAAATCGAGGGGGAGCGAACCACCGCACAGCAGGCAGGGACCGTCGTCGATTCCGACCGAGGAAGGGAACCGGCCGACGCCACCCCGACAGGAACAGCATCCGGTGACGAGGCTGAATCGGTGGCTGACGGCGACGAGACCGGGATGACCGGCGAGAAACGGGAACCAGGAACGGGCGAAAAAAAGGAACCCACGGCCGAGGAGTCGACGGCCGACCGGGAAGGGACGGAGAAAGCCGACGTCAGGGACTGAATCTCCTAAGTGGGAAGGGTACCGAACCCATCTTTCTCGTATCTGTACGTTTGCCAGCCGGCCCGAACCTCGCCACAGACGTTCCTGAAGGCACCGGCGAGAATCTCGCTGTACTCGCACTCGAAGTGAACCAGTGTTCCGTCGAGGTCGAAGACTATCGCCTTCACGGTTCCGTTTCTCACTCGGCGGTGTCGACCCAGCGCCGGGGGACGCGCCGGCCGATACGGGTGTACATCCAAAGCATCCCCAGGCCGATGCCGTAGGCGAACGACGCGGGGATAGCGACGAGGAACATCGTCCAGATGCCGCTGGGCGAGAGGAAGCCGGCCGCAGCGAAGAGCGCGAGCACGACCCCGCGCCAGCTCTCTCGCATCCGGCGGTACCTGACGATGTTGCCGTGGTGAAACAGCACCATCGTGATGGGAATCATCGCCAGGACGCCGACGCCGACGGTCAGGTAGATGACCAGCCAGCCGAAGCTACTGATCCGGTAGGCGATGATCATGTTGGAGTTGACCACGTCGGCGGCCAGAAGCGAGAGTATCGTCGGCGCGATGTACAGGAATCCGAGCGCAGTCCCGACGATGAGCGCGACGAACAGCGAGCCACCCCACCACAGCAAGACGTTGCGGTCGCCCGTCGAGAGTCCCCGCTTTTCGATTGCCGGCCAGGCGAAATACAGCAGTATGGGGAAAATGGACACGGCCGCCAGCAGGGTCGAGAACTTGAGCATGAAGATGAGCGCCTCGACCGGGTGCAGGACCACGATTTCCGGCTCCTCGACGAGTTCCTCGGGCATATTCCGGAAGAATATCTCGCGCACCTGCCCGATTCCGCCGGTGTATAGCCACATGAACGACCCGGCGAGGACGACCATGAACGTCCCGACGAGCCAGATCGCCTTCGAGGTCAGCGAGTCGAGGATGAACTGGATGTCGTAGTAGTACCCGCCGATGTCGTCCTCCGTCGTCTCGTCCTCCGTGAACGGGTCGACGATTCCGGCCGCCGTCGACGCGACGAAGTTCTCCTCCTCTTCCTCGGCCTGCTCCTGTTTTTGCTCCTGTTGTTTCTGTGCTTCGTACTCCTCGGCCTCGTCCAGCCGGTCGAGGATGACCTGTGCCTTCTCCGGGTTCTCCTCGTCGATGGCCTGCTGGGCGTAGTCGACCGCCCGCTCCTCGCTGAGTTCGACGAACGCCTCGACGTTCGCGGCCTTCAGCGCCGGCGCGCTCATCGCCCCGATGTCGATTTCCGCCGGTTGCCCGGCCGTGGTCGACCCCTCGTCGACCGCTTCGCCCTCGGCGGCCGTCTCCGCGGCGGCCGCGGCCTGGGCCCGCGTCGTCTGTTCGAGTTCCTTGATGCGCAGGTAAAAGAGGGCGAGGCCGGTGACCGGAACGGCGACGACCACGCCGACGAGCGCCGCCGTGGCTGACTGGGAGAGTCCGAACGCGGTGAGGTCGGCAGGCTGGATGAGCACGCGGTAGCGCGAGCCGACAGCCGCGAGGACGTCGTTAGTCGCCCCGATGCCACCTTCGAGGAGGTACAGGTAGACGCCGGCGACCGCGAGCAAGAACGTGCCGGCGAGGAGGTTCCAGCGGTCGCGGGCCACCGCTTTCGTCGAGACCTGTTCGCCCGCCTGCTGGGAGAGCACGGCGAGTTTCGTGATGCCGAGACTGATGCCGTACAGGACCACGAGCGGGACGCCCCACATGACCTGCGTGAACGGGTCCGGCGGGGAGAACATCGCCCCGAAGACGAAGATGCCGACGACGGCGTAGCGCCACTTGTCGCGGTAGGTCCCGTAGGGGACGATGCCCGCCCGGGCGGTCGCACTCATCAACAGCGGGAGCTGGGCCGCTACCCCGAACGAGAGCGCGAGAAAGAAGATGAACTCCGTCCACATCACTATCGACCAGGTGGGTTTGAACCCGGCCTGGACGGCGTTCGCCGCGAGGAATTCGAACATGATGGGGAAAAACAGGAAGTAGGCGTACGCGACGCCGCCGAGAAACAGCAGAAAGATGACGGTTCCAAACGACCAGAGTTTCCAGCGCGGGATCGCCGAGGAGGGCCAGTAACCCCGCTGTCTGAGGCTATCGCGGCTGACCCAGACGAGCGCCGGGAGCGAAACCAGCACCCCCACGACGAGGCCGATTTTCACCTGCAAGAGGATGACGTCGAACGGCGTGACGACGATGATGTCGGTCGCCTCCGCGGTGGTGACGTCCATCCGGTTGTACACGAGGTCCTCCCTGAGTCGGTCCCAGATGAACGCCCGAAGCCCCCAGATGGTGAGCAACATCCCGGTGACGAACACCAGAAACACCTTCTTGAGTTGGGTCTGGGCGGCCGAAAGCATCGAACCGACAGTCTGGCGACCACTCGCCAGTGTCCTCGCTGTGTCTTCCGGAAGTACGCCAGCCATCTATCCCGGGTCTAACTGGCTGTCGGTTATCAATCTATTCATAACGTGTCTGTTCATCCGACTCCCAGAGACCGGCCGCGCCACCCGCCGAGTGACTGCTCGTGGTCGAGAGAGAAGGCTTACAAGACACCACTGTCAACTCCGTAGCGATGACTGACGGGGACGACGAGAACGGACCGTCGACCGACGATGACGGCTCCGTACCTGTCGACGGTTCCGGGTCTGGCGACGGCCCCGGATCGGTCGACGAGTCTGCTCCCGTCAGCGACGAGACTGCTTCCGATAGCGACGAGACTGCTTCCGACGAGGGTAAACCGGCCAGCGACACTGAACCAGTCGACGACGGTGCTGACTCGGATGCGGAAGGTGAGTCGGAAACGGAGAGTCAGACGGAAACCGAGAGCGAGTCGGAAACGGAGAGTCAGACGGAAACCGAGAGCGAGTCGGAAACGGAGAGTGAGACGAAAACCGAGAGCGAGGCGGACGAG
>PXQO01000055.1 GCA_003021285.1 Halobacteriales archaeon QH_2_65_14
CGCACGGCCGTCCGGTAGTCGGTGTCGAAGTACTCCGTTTCGAGCACGATAGACTGGAACTCCTTCGAGAGTTCCCCGTACGTGTCGTCCGCCTTCGCCATCGCGCGGAGGATTTCGAGCTGGTTCATCCCGCCGACCGAGAGCGCATACATGAACGCGATGCCGTCGGGCATCAGCGTGTTAATCTCCCGCTCGCGACCGCCCGCCCGGAAGTAGGGGATCGAAACCACAGACCCGAATCCGATGATGAACCCGATTGTCCCGAAGAGAATGCCCGAAATCAGGACGATGAGCGGCGTCCGCAGGAGGCGCAACGCTTCGAGCGACTCCGGGATTTGGATGCCCAGAAGCGCCCCATCGACGAACGTCTGGACGAACAGCCAGCCGGTGATCATCCCCAGAATCCACAGCCCGATGCCCGCGATCAACCCGACTGCCAGTGCCCGCGAGAGGAACATCTCGACGTTGTCCGCCATCCGGGCCTGTGCGAGTTTCCGCTCGACGTTTTTGACGAACTCGCTGTCCTCGCCGAACACCCACTGGTAGAACGGGTAGAACGCCCCCCCGAGCGTGGTCTCGGTCGTCTCCAGTTTCCGTCCCCGCTGTTTCTCCAGACTCACGCGCGATCACCCACCGTTGCCGTCCCCGCCGTCCCCGCCGTCATCTCCGAGCCCCCTTGCAGTCCCTGGTCATGCGGAGTCCGTGCCGGTCATTCATCCTCTGCCTCCGTCCCTGCCTTGGGTACGAACCGCCCGAAGTCGATGTCCTCGTCGTCGGCCTGGACGCTCCCGGTTTCCTCTTGGCCTTCGAGTGCCGCGATGAGTTCGCCGGTGTCCATCTGCCGGTACTGCTCCAGCAGCGGTGCGGCACTGCTGAGTATCTCTCTTGTCTCCTTGAGCAACTCCGGGGTCGGTTCCGGCCGCGGTACGAGTTCCTCCTTTTCGTCGTCGACCTCGATCTGGACCGATTCCATCTCGCGGAGGTCTTCGAGCGACCGTTCGAGCTGGTCCTGTGCGATGATCGCCAGGATCGTGTCCGGGTCGTTGATGAACGCCTGCACGGTCGCGGCGACCTCCGTGTACGTGTTCAGGCCGTTCTCGATGAGATACGACAGCACGACCTTGCGCTTGAACAGCTCCTCGTCGAGGCGCTCCTGTTGCCACCCGCGGTCGAACTTGATGTCTTCGAGCGTGCTCGACGACCCCATCTGGATGAAGTCGTCGGTCTCCGCGCGCCACTCGTAGACGTCGCGAACGTTTATCTCGTCGTTTTCCGGCGAGTACTCGTTGATCTCGGTCAGGGACTTGTTCCGGCGGACCTTGTTGCCCCCGACGCGGGTCTGGGTCTGGATCGACACCAGGTCCAGCGCCGTAAACAGCGTCTTCGAGACGTTGATCGGGTCCGTGGTGAACCGTTTGATCACTTCGCCGACGGTGTCGGCGTGGAACGTGGTGTAGGTCGTGTGACCCGTCGACATCACCTGGAACAGCACGCGACCCTCCTCGCCACGGACCTCGCCCATGACGATGTAATCAGGCCGCTGGCGCAGCGCGGCTTCCAGCAGGTCGAACTCATCGACGTCGCCCTTGTCTCCCTCCCCGAAGGAGGGCCGCGTGACGCTCGCCACCCAGTTGCGCTGGGGGAGTTCGACCTCGCGGGTGTCCTCGATGGAGACGATCTTCTCGTTGGACGGGATGAAAAGCGAGACCGCGTTCAGGCTCGTCGTCTTCCCCGACGCCGTCCCGCCGGCGAAGATGAGCGACTTGTCGTTCTCGATGCACAGCCAGAGGAACGCCATCTCGTCCAAGTTGAACGTGTTCCAGTTGATGAGGTCGACCGGCGTGAACGGCACGTCCTTGAACTGGCGGATCGTGTAGTTGGTCCCGTGGTCCGACACTTCCGCCCCGAGCGTGAGCTGGGCACGCGATCCGTCCGGGAGCGTCGCGTCGACCTGGGGCTGTCGCTTCGAGATGCCCTTGCCCGACCGCTGGGCGAGTTTCACCACGAACTCGTCGAGTTCGTCCTTGCCGTGTTCGACGTTCGTGATCACCTGCTCGTAGTCGGTGTGATAGACGAACACCCGGCTGTTGTACCCGTCACACGAGACGTCCTCGACGTTGATGTCGTATTTGATGGGGTCGATCCGCCCGTAGCCGATGAAGTTCCGCTTGAGCATGTACAGGAGCTTCTCGACCTGGTACTCGTTGAGCGTATCGGGGTCCTCCTCGATGATTTTCGGCTCCTGTCTGACCTCGATCCCGTCGAGTTCGGGGAACTCGTCCTCGTCGCCCATCTCGTGGTCGCCCGAACCACCGAACAGCCCCTTGAGCGACGACATGAAGCCGCCGCTCGTGCCCCCCTCCTTGCGCGTCCGCGACCCCGAAAAGAGGTCGTATCGCTGCAGGAGGCGTTCGGCCTCGCGCTCGATGACCTCCGCGCGGTCCGACTCGCTCCCCTGGACGATGACGTCGTCTTCGGAGTACTTGATGGCCGTCTTGAGCTTCTTCGAGATGAACTCCTGCAGTTCTTGCTCGATCCCGTTGAGGTGGGGTTCGATGACGTAGTATTTGATCTCGTTTTCCTTTCGTGATTTGAAAACAATGATGCAGGCGTAGGGCTTGTTCACCCAGTATCGCTGCTGTTCGACGAAGTGACTCTTTTTCTCCAACGGCACGGCCTTTTCGAGGTCGTACCGGTTGACGACCGTGGTGTTGCCGCTCCGCGTCGAGAAGAACTCGTCCTCGTCGAGTTCCTCGCTGACGTCGACGGTTCGCCTGTCGACGACCTCCGCCAGTTCCGAGGCCATCGCTTTCGCCTCTCGGACCCGTGTTTCCGTTTCGTCCGGATCGAAGCCGAGGTACCCTTCGGGCTCGAACGAGGTTCCACTCGGCGGGTTCCCGTTACTGTCGTAGTAGTGTTCCTGTTTGAAATGCTCCCACGTGTAGTAGTCGAGGGCGACACCTCGTTTGTCGGGGTCACGGTACTGTTCCACCACCTCGTCGAGGGTCTTTGCACTGCTCGCACCTGCACTGAGTCGCTCTGGCGTGGTCCGAGGGTCGAATCCCAGATACTTGCTCCGGTCGAACCGGCCGTCGTCGTGTTCCTCGCGGCGAAAATCGCTCCACGAGTACTCGCCGACTGTCACCCCGTCGTCGAAACTCACGACGACCCCCGAATCCGGGTCGTTTTCGGCCCCCCCTGTGTCGTCAATTGCCATTATTCACCTTTATTCTTAACAGACGAAAAAAGTTTGCGTCCACAAGGTTAATTTTCCGCTCCAGATATCAATTATGATAGAAAGGTACGATGGTGGACGCCGGGGTGTCTCTGGACCGGACACCCTCGACGCCCTCGAAGACGCCGGCATGTTCGACCGTATCGACGGCCGCGACGAATCCGAGACGCGTTTTATCATCAATGAGGATAGCGACGTGTACCAGGCCGCCAAGCGGTTCGGTACTGTCCTCGCGGACAATCGCTGAGAACGCCAGCGGCAACTAGATTCGTGCCGGTTCCGGACGAATGGCACTCGTGGAGACGGCGGCGGTACCGCGACGTCCTGCAATCCGCGAAGAGCAACTCCTTGCCGGTGCCAGAACGAGTAAGAGGGTCGGGGTCGACCGTCCAGGCATGGTCGAACTCGAATCCGAGGAAGTGCTCGAACGCGGAGACGAGGCCCCGGAGTTCGAACCGTCGCGCGGGTGTTCGATCAAGTGGAAAGCCGGAAACGAACCCGACTACTGGAAGTAGCTGTCCGGAGAACGCCCAAGAGTGCGACGACACCGCAACGAAAACATCGACACATGACACCCAGAGAACTGTTCGACGCGGACGACGTACTCGTCGGGATGGTCCATCTGCCGGGACTGCCCGGCGCACCCAGGTACGGCGGCGACAGGGACGAGATTCGGGCCACGGCACTCGCGGATGCTCGCGCGCTGGTGGAGAGTGGCTTCGACGCCTTCCTCGTCGAGAACTTCGGCGACGCGCCCTTCTACCCCGGGGAGGTCCCCACCCACGTCGTCGCAGAACTGACGGCTGTCTGCCGGGAACTCGACATCGCTACGGACGTGCCGTTCGGCGTGAACGTGTTGCGCAACGACGCCAGCGGGGCGCTCGCCGTTGCCGCCGCCGCTGGCGGGTCGTTCGTCCGCACGAACGTCCACACCGGCGTCCGCGAGACCGACCAGGGGTTTCTCGAAGGCCGAGCCCACGAGACGCTTCGCCTCCGCGAACGGGTCGACGCGGACGTGTCGATCTTCGCTGACGTCGGCGTGAAACACTCCGCGTCGGTTGCGAAGCGAAACCTCGGCGCTGTCGCCGAGGAGACCGTCGACCGGGGACTCGCGGACGCGCTGGTCGTCTCGGGACCGGCCACCGGCGAACCCGCCGACGACCGGCGACTCCGGACCGTGCTCGATGCGCGTGACGACGCCGACCGCGACGTCCCCGTGCTGGTCGGGAGCGGCGTCACCCCTGAGAACGCCGCCGCCATGCTCGAACTGGCCGACGGCGCAATCGTCGGAACCGCCCTAAAGCGTGGGGGGGTGACGTCGAACCGCGTCGACCCGGACCGGGCGGCCGCGCTCGTCGAAGCCGCCGGCCGTGACGGCTGAGCGGGACAATCGGGGTCGTATCCCGGCATGGGCGTGGCGGTGACGCGGAGACCGGGACAACGGTTTCGTCGGTCCCCTCCGGGACCACGGGTGTGAAACGACCGCTGGGTTATCTCCTCCTGTCTGGGGCTGGGTTGTGCCATCGGTGCGTGGGCAGTCCCGCACCTCACGCTGGACGTTCTCGAAAACGGCCGCTGACTCGCGCTCATCAGGCCCCTTTTAGGTATCACGCGTCGAGGACGAACTCGATGCGTTCGACGTCCTCGCCTTTGGAGGTGCGGTCGACGATGTCGATGCTCCCGACCTCGCCCAGACTGTCGACGTGCGTCCCCCCGCAGGGGCACATGTCGAACTCCTCGATTTCGACGACGCGGAGCGGGTCGACCGAATCCGGAATCAGGTCCAGCAGTGCCCGCCCCTCGTCGACTTCGCGTTCCACCTCGTCGCGGGGCCGGCTGGCCTTCGTCACGGACAGGTCCTCGTCGAGCGCCTCGTTCGAGCGCCGTTCAATCAGCCGGATGTCGTCCTCGTCGAAATCGGCTGGTTCGAAATCGATGCGTGCCCTGTCGGGATGAATCTGGTTGCCCGCGGTCCTCGCGCCGTACTCGTCGAGGACGACCCGCGAGACGACGTGCTGGGCGGTGTGCATCCGGCGGAGCGTGTCCCTTCGCTTTTCGTCTATCCGCGCGTCGACGGTCGTCCCCTCGGCGGGCGGGTCCCCGTCCATCGACTCGACGACGTGCCTGACGTCGCCGTGGTCCTTCCGGACGTCGCCGATGTCGGCGCGACCGTCGTCCCAGACGAGCGTCCCACGGTCGGCGGGTTGGCCGCCGCCTTCCGGGTAGAAGTACGTGCCATCCACAACGACGTAGTCGTCAGTCGCCTCGGTGACCGTCGCGGTGAACCGCGTCGTACCGTCCTCGTCGGGCAGATACAGGAGGTCCGTCATAGCCAACACTTGCCGCTCGCGGGGCAAGAATCGGTCGATTCGCCACGCGCTGGAGTCAAGTCGAATCATTTTAGGGAACCACTCCGCTACGTGGGAGCAACGATGGCCATCAAACCTGCCTACGTCAAGAAAACGGCGCACCATCTCATGGAGCAGTATCCCGACGCGTTCGGGCCGGACTTCGAACACAACAAGGAACTCGTGGACGAACTGACCAACATCGAATCCAAGAGCGTCCGCAACCGCGTCGCCGGATACGTCACGCACAAGCAAGGTACCGCCGAACCCGCCTGACACGCAAGTCGCCGCCGAACTGCTGACGACTCTTCCCGTCTCTCCCTTCGGACTGCCATCGGCCTCTACGACGTCGGCCAGAAGTGGACTCTCCCCGTGTTTCGGCCGTATCGGACGCAATTTCTGTGGTCAGCTCACCCGTCACGTGCATTTATATGCCTTCTTCGTAATGCTATACACAGCAACCAGTGGTGACCAGAAACGTGTTACGTACTCGGGTACGCCGAGGGGGGCAGCGGGAATGAAACCGATTGACCCGTCCGACTCGCACTTGGAGGACCGTGCAATCGAGTTTCGGGTCCTGAAGAGTCTGGTCGTCGTGTTCCTCGTGACGCTCGCGTCGGTGTTCTTTCGCTGGGAGTTCGTCTTCGGGGCGTTCGCGGTCGGCTACGTCGCCTACAGGGCCAGGTACTACGGGCGACGCGTCGGCGTCTACAGCACCGACGACCTGGACATCTGGGCCGACAGACTCGAATACGGATTGCTCGGGTTCGTGGCGGTCACGGTCGGCGTCGCGGTCGCTGTAGAGGCGGTCTTTCCGCCCGACTGGATCCTGGGGGGATTCCTCTCGCTTCCACCCATCGATTTCACCGACATCCAGGGACTCCTCCAGGAGCCACTGATACCGGTGGGATGGGCCGTCGTCGTCGCACCGGTCGTGGGGGCCTCGTACGTCGCCCTCCAGTTCCGGAAGCGCCTGCTGGTCGGTCTCGACTCCCGTCGCGGCGCGGTCCGCGCGACCATCTGGGACAGTCTCGTCTACCTCCCCGTTTCTTTCCTCTGGATTGCAGTTCTCACCATGGGCCCGGTCTACGACGTCTGGGAACCCGTCGTGGACGCGGTCAGCACCGAACTGGAACTCACGCCCGGGACGACCGGCGGATTCGGCGTCATCTTCGGGGAGAGGTTCGCGCCGGTAGTGAGTGCGGGAATCGGCGTTCCAGCGGCAGTCGTCGGCGCGTATCTGGGCGTCCAGCGGCGCAAGTACGAGGACGCGACGATGCCGGAGATACTCGGGTACCGCGGCTTCATGCCACCCTCGCGTGACTTCCATCAACTCAACGCCGTTGCTCCCGCCGGCACGTACGCCCTGTATGCTGTCGCCATCTTCGTCACCCTGGGGACGCTCCCGGTAGCCGAACCGGCGCTGTTGCTCGGCGTCGCGGTCGCAGCCGTGGTCGGGGCGAACGTCCTGGGAAAGACGACGACGACACTCCAGTCGCTTTCGGAGGAACTCGGGGAGAGCGTCGACGCCGTCGTGGTCGGGTTCGCCCTGGGACTGGTGCTCGTCGCCGTCGCGTTGCCGGTCGTTGGGGCGAAAGCACAATCCGGAGAAGTACTGCTCGCGTATCCGGTGCTCGGAGTCCCGCTGACCTACGCCGGGAACTGGCTGGCCGGCAGGCAGGCAGTCAGTAGCACCTCGGAGTACGCAGACAGCGTCGAGGCGGACTGGAACGCGTTCGACGAGTCGATGACAGACCGGCTGTTCGTCTACAGCGACACGCGGGACAACACCCTCCGGGCGGCGGCGATAGACGGGCTGGCGAGTTCCGTCCGGGCCAACACCTACAGGAAAGGCGAGGCGCTCGACGTGTTCGGGAGAGCGCTCGCGAGCGACGACGAGGAAATCGTCCGGGCCGGCCTCCGGGGCATCGCGGGAGTCCTCGCCTACGACAGGTCGAAAGAGACCTACGAACGCCTCGCACACGCCGGCGCTCCCGGGTGGATAACCTGGTATCTCGACAGCTCCAGCGAGCGGACGCGGATACTGGCAGCGGAGGCCGGTGCGCGCATCTTCGCCGTCGCGCTCGACGTCGGGGAATCGACCCCGGCCGAACAACTCGACGAGGACGACGTGGAGGGCATCGGTGACGTCGTCGAACACAACCCGAACGAACCGGCGCTGGTGGCCGCCGTGGTCGAGTACTTCTCGCGGCTGTGGTTCGTCGCCGCCCGCCAGGACGACGGGATTGGCCCGAACCATCCCGACGTCCAGCGCGTGCTCGGAACGCTCATCTGGCTGTCGGAGTACGCGGACGAGAACACCCGTCTCGCGGCCGCCTTCGCAGTCACGGGCGAGCGGGCTGTCGCCGACGAGGAGCGCCTCACGCTGGCACTCGACCGCCTCGACAGCGAAAGCACCGTCACGCCGACAGGATCGACCCCGACGCGATTGCGGCGCTTCTGGAAAATAGCTCGGATGCCGTCCGGTGGATGGGCGCGGAGGCGCTCGTGGCGCTCCTCAGGTTCGCCCCGGAGCGCGGCGACGAGTTGCGCGACCGCTTCGTGTTCCACCTCGAAGAGAACCAGGAGACACCCGGACGAACCGAGAGCGCCGTCATCAGGGCGCTGTCGGCCGTAGAGACCGAGCGACTGGTGAGCCATCCCACGGCCTCGTCGACGGTCGCCAGCTACGTCGACGAACACCGGCAGGTCGCGCCGGCGGCCGCCCGGTTGCTCTCCTCGCTCGTCCAGTCCTCGCGCAGTATCGCCCGCCAGGACGACGTCAGGGATGCCATCGAGGCCGGGCTGACACACGACAGTTCCGACGTGCGTACCGCCTGTCTCGAAGCCGCCGCGACGCTCATCGACGATTCCGTCGCGAACGGCCGCCAGCTCGTGGGTGGACTCGCCGCGAACCTCGACGTGGCGGGGCGGCAGGGCGTCCTGGCGGCGGTTTCGCTGGCGCAGGTCGTCGACGAGTACCCCCGGGACGGGCTCGATATCGTTCCCGAACTGGCCAGCGGACTCCTGAACCGCACGTCCGTCGGCGAGTACTCGCCGCCGTTCATCGTCCGCGGGTCGACGGTCAGTGCGGTCGTGGTCGACGTCGTCGCGGACGCGGTGGCGCTTGACCCGGGCCGCGGCGAGGCGCTGATAGAGCCACTCGTGGACATCGCGACGACGGCCGACCAGGGAACCCTCGTCGGGGTCTTTAGCGTACTCGCGGACCTCTCCGAGGAGTTCCCCGACGAGTCGAGAGGGACCGTCGAGGTCGCGGCGGTCGGGCTCGAAGCGGGGCGCGTCGCAATCCGGCGCGACGCCGCGAAGGTGCTGGCGAACGTCGGGGCGTACCATCCCGAAGCGGTCGAGCCGTACGTCGACAGGCTCCTCGTGGCGACTGACGACGACAGTCCGCGCGTCCGGTCGTCGTCGCTCATCGCGCTCCAGAACGTCTGTACCGCCATCCCAACCGCCGTCGAGTCGGACATTCACCGGATCGTCGGCCTGCTCGACGACGATTCGGCGACCGTCCGCACCCACGCCGCAGAGCTCGTTCTCACCGTCTCCGAGCGGGAGCCGGGGCTCATCGAACCCGCTGCGGAGACGGCCGACCGGCTCCGCCGCCTCCAGCGCGACCCTGCCGTCGACCTCGACGCCGGGAACCTCCAGGACGCGTCGACCGCCATCCAGACCGGCGTCCCGACCGACGAGGTCGACGCGGAAACCGACCGGGAGGAGGTCTGGAGTCCCGAGTCGTCGGACGAGATGGGTGTCTCCGGCGATACGAACGTCTTCGAACCGGTCGGGGACGACTTCGACCCCGATTTCGACGAGGAGTTCCCCGACGAGGTCGACGAGGAACCCGGCGACTGGGGGAAACCGGACGGGGATACCACCGGGGGAACCGCCGGTGACGCCGATGGAGCACCCCCCGGCACCGACGAAACGGCAACCGGCGAACCGGGGGCCGATACTGCCGACGGGTTCGACGAGGAACCCGACACCCCGGACCAGTCCCACGACGTGAGCGACCAGGATACCGTCATCCAGGACGACGAGTCGGCGTCCGCGGCAGGGGACGTCGGCGACGAGTCCGGAGGGAGAGACCGGGCACGGGTCGGTGGGCAGCAGCGAAGCCGAAGACGGGTCGACCGGGGATGACGCGGCTGATTCCGACGCCGGGGACGTCGGCGACCACGCCACTGTCATCGAAAGCGGCGACGCGAACCGGGAGTCCGGGACAGACGGGACGGACGAGGCGGACGACGTCGGTAGCCGGAGTACAGTCGTCGAACCCGACGACGACGTTGCGGACATGTCGACCGTTATCGAACCCGAGGGGAGTCCAGACGGGACGGACGAGACCGGGGGACCAGGAGAGACCGACGACGTCGAGGACCTGGATACGGTAATCGAACCGGACGCCGACGAGGGAGCGAACGCCGAGGACGGCGACGACGGGAGTTCCTGAATCCCGTCGCCGGAGCTACCTTTTTATTCCTGGTATCCCAGGCAAGCACATGGACACCAACGGGCGGGGACATCGGGTGGACGAACTGGCGGCGTTACCGCCGTCGCGGCTCCGGGACCACGCGAGTGAACTCGGCGACCTCCTCTCCTCGGAGGACCCGTATGTCCAGAGTCGGGCGATGGAACTCGTCGTCGGCCTCTCCGAGGAGCATCCGGACGCCGTCGTCGACCTGCTCGACGAGGTGACCGCTCACCTGGGTGACGGCTCACTCGGGGAGGATGCGGCGCAGGTGGTCGGGACACTCTCGTCGGAGTACCCGAAAGCAGTCAAGCAACGGTTGCCGCTTCTCGTCGCAGTACTCGACAGCGGCGGAGCGGTGACGGTCCACGTGACGGATGCCCTCGCGTCCCTCGGGGAGCACGACGCCGAGGTGCTCGCACGGCGTGGCATCCTCGAAACGCTGTTCGACCTGCTGGAGGAGGACGACGAGGCGGTGCGAACGACCGCACTGCGTGCGCTGGGCGAGGTGGCCGGGACTGACCCCGAGGCGGTCGGCGAGGCGGCGAGTTCGATAGCGGACCGACTCGACGACCCCGCGCCGGTCGTCCAGCGACGCGCGGCGTTCGCGCTGGGCGAACTCGCGGGGACGGTGCCGGAACCAGTCTTCGAGGCGACCGGCGACCTCTGTGACCTGCTGGAGAGTTCGGACAGGGGGGGACGGTCCGGAGCCGCGTACGCGCTGGGCGAGATGGCGACGGCCGCAGAATCAATCGATGCGGAGACGATGTCGGCCATCGTCGAGGGACTCCGGGTGGACACACCGGCTGTGAGACAGCACGCGAGCTTCCTCGTTGCGACGGTCGCGGCCGAGAATCCACGGGCAGTGAAGCCCCACGCCGACGAGATAACCCGCGGGATGGCCGACACTGACCCCCGCGTCCGGCGAAATCTCGCCAGCGCGCTGGAGGCGCTCGACGAGTCGTTTCCTGACGCGGTCGAGAGCGCACGCGCTGCCGTCGCGGAGACGCTCGAAGACCCCGACGCCGTCGGGTCGGTCGCCGAATTTTCGCCCGCCGGCCTCCGGGCGCTGGCAGGGGACGACAGAGCGCCCGACGACCTTCGGACGGGGGGGACAGCCGGGAGCCGGCGGGGCCGACAGAAACCGCTCACAGCCCGAAACGGACGACCGGGTCTGTCCGAACTGCGGCGAGGAATTCGGTTCCGACGCGACCTTCTGTTCTGTCTGTGGCACGTCGCTCGACTAGCACGAACGCCGGGTGCCGGTTGCCCCGAAAGGTATCCGACAGTACCGGTTGAATTATTGGGCCTTCATAGTGGTTGTTGTGACTCGTTTCGGCCCGGCGCGAAATCATCCCTGTTTCGGCGGCTGAAACGGGCGAGGAGTGACTCCACGGCGGTACATACTCACAACAACCACTATGAAACGGGAGTCTTCGACTCCGAAGGTCCGAAGCGGTCCGACGGAACGCCGCTGTGACGCCCGCAACTGGCCGTCCGACCGCTGTAACCACTATCCAGGATAACAACTACTTTGACGGTGGCGAACGCATATCCATGTACGGAGGCCTATTACCCTTGGAGATATCGAATAAACTCCTGTGTCTATTCAGCGCCGACGTATCGGACGAGGGAGACAGCTATATCATCGAGATTCCCCGCCGGGAGGTCGAAACGGGCTCGGTCCGGGAGGGCGAATCGTACCGCGTTGCGCTCATCTCCACCGAGACCGACGAGTCGACGGACGAGGAGATTCCCGACGAACCACAACCGCCGGTCGAACCCGGTGAGATCCGCTACGTCGAGATCGAGGACATCGGCAAGCAGGGCGATGGCATTGCCCGCGTCGAGCGCGGCTACGTCATCATCGTCCCCGATACGGACATCGGTGACCGCGTCAAGGTCGAGATCACCGAAGTCAAGTCCAACTTCGCCGTCGGTGGACCGCTCTCGGAAACCCACTGACGGAGTCACCGAAGAGCGTCGACAGCGTCGTCCCACTCCGGAAGCGGATGGAGACACTTCGTGACGCATCCCTCTCGCGGATTTGCCGGGCGTACCAGTGCCCGGGATTCGATACCGACCTGTCGTCCGCCAGTTCGACCCGGGCTGTGGCTTGACTCCAACTGTTCCAGCGGTAACTGTCCAGTCCAGCTCCGGCGGCTGGCTGGGGGTTTGCGCTTCTTACCATCGTCCCCTCCCCGAGTTCGATTCACCTACCCGTTGCCCCCGACTGCGCCATCGCTGTTCGAAACGGCCGCAATTGTCGCCCGCCCCCGAAGAGCCACGGTTCCGGCCAAATCTCCGCGTACGCCCTTCAGAACCACGGGACAGGGGGGCGTTAACCCTTCGTACCAAACATGATATACGGCGACAGGACCAGCCTAATTGTATGAGCACCACAGTCGAGGCGACGAAGAGCGTTCCCGGCCTCTCCGAGAAACAGCACCGCATTCTGCAGTACCTCGAAGCGAACGTCGAGGAGCAGACGTACTTCAAATCCCGGCTCATCGCCGACGAACTCGGCCTGTCGGCAAAGGAGGTCGGAACGAACATGAAAGCGATTCAGGAAGGCGACTTCGACGTCTCCGTCGAGAAGTGGGGCTACTCGTCGAGTACGACCTGGATGGTCACGACGTGAACTAGCCTGGGGTCCTCCGCCCCCGTCGGCTATCGTCAGTTCCAAACGAGCCTGTCTCCGTTTCGATAGCAGCACACGACAAGAGAGAACTATTCGTTTGCCGTGTACGTCACCAGGTCGGGTGCAAGTTTTGCGAGTCGAGCCGCGTCCTCGCCGAACGAGTCCGCGTATCGAACGAGCAACAGCAGGACCGTCTCGGGTTCGCTGATGGTGTAGCCGTTCTCGCGCGAGAGGAGTCCGCCCTCGTCGAGCTGTGTGGCGTACTTGCTGACAGTGGGGCGGGAGACGTCGAGCTGTGTAGCGATGTCGCCGGAGGACGCGGTCGGGTCTTCGAGCAGTGCGATCAGGATACCGCGGGGCGTCTCGCGGCGGAGGAATCCCAACACGGCCTGCTCGAACTCCGTGAACTGTCCGGCCGGGAAATAGCGACGATAATCGCCGTCCTTGCGACTCTCGATGACCCCATCGCGTTCGAGTTTCCGGAGGTGGTGCTGGGTCTCGCCGGTGCCGAGTTTCAGGTCGTCACGAATCTTCGAGAAGTGAGCGCCCGGCGTCGCCGTCAGATACCCGGTGAGTGCATCGGGGGCGTCACTCTCGCTCGCGCTTGCGAGCCCGACCAGGGGGCTCGCGGCACCGAGGGCGGCAAACCGTCGGAGCGTCGCCCGTTTGGACTGGTCGACGTCACCGTCGCGGGCCATACCATATGCACGTAAGGAAGACGTAAAACGGCTTCGTTACTGCCCGGGAAAACACGTTGCTGGTTCGCCGTCCGGTCGAGGGCGCGAGCCCCGTCCTCGCTGGTCGGGTGCCGGTATTACCCTTTCTCGTTGAACTCGTTTTCCTCGATGATTTCGTCGGGGTCTTTGATGTCGGCGGTGGTCTCGCCGGCCTTCACTGCCTGTGCTTCCTCTTCCATCTCTTCGAGGTCGACGATCTCGTCTTCGTCTTCGAGTTCCCCGAGAATCTCCTGGATGTCGTCGAGCCCGAGCATCTCGCGGGTCTCGTCGTCGAACTCCAGCCCTTCGAGAACGTGGCCGTTCTCCTTGGCGTCGGCACCCTGCAGGTGTTTGCCGTACCGGCCCACGAGCGAGGTGAGTTCCTGGGGCAGGACGAACTTGGTTGAGTCGCCCTTGCCGATCTCCTCGAGCGTTTCCATGCCGCGTTCGATGACCGCACGCTCGCCCATCGCCTCGGCGGATTTCGCTCGCAGGACCGTCGAGATGGCGTCACCCTGGGCTTCGAGTATCTGGCTCTGCTTTTCACCCTGCGCGCGGATGATGTTGGACTGCTTGTCACCCTGTGCCTGTTCGATTGCACTCCGCCGTTCACCCTGGGCTTCGAGGATCATCGCACGGCGGCGGCGCTCTGCGGAGGTCTGCTGCTCCATGGCCTGCTGGACGTCCTTCGAGGGGTTGACCTCGCGGACCTCGACGCTCTCGACGCGGATTCCCCACTCGTCGGTCGGTTCGTCGAGTTCCGTCCTGATTTTCGCGTTGATCTCCTGGCGCTTGTTGAGCGTGTCGTCCAGTTCCATGTCCCCCAGCACGGCGCGCAGCGTCGTCTGAGCGAGGTTCGAGACGGCGCGCTTGTAGTCGTCGACCTCCAGGAACGCTTTCTGGGCGTCCATCACCTTGATGTAGACGACGGCGTCGGCGGTCACGGGCGAGTTGTCCCGCGTAATCGCCTCCTGACGGGGCACGTCAAGCGTCTGTGTCCGCATGTCGAACGTGTACGTCTTCGTCACGAACGGCAACACGAAGTTCGGACCCGGTTCGAGCAGTCCCTGGTACTTCCCGAACCGCGTGTAGGCGCGCTTCTCGTACGCTCGGACGATGACGATGCTCTTGTACGCCGTAATCACTGCGAGAATGAACAGGATTGCAGCGACCATCGGGCCTACGGTCCCGGTCTGAAAGACCAGTTCAGAGACCATAACACCCGGAAGTTGGAAGCCACCACACTAAAGTGTTTGTAATTTTTGAGGTAGATACCTGCATGATATAATTATTAATTATTTTGCATATGAGATATCTATGAGTGATAAATATATAACCTATCTTATATCTGATGGGAATGGTCCAAAACCGGTCATCGTCCGATGAAGCGGGCGTTCTCGGTGCCCGGTCATTGACGGCAGAGCGCGCCATCCGGGGAGGAAATTTCGTTACTATGATAATATCCATAGACGTAGACGGGGATGTGTTCGACGGAGAGCGTCACACGTAGAGCGGGGGACAATGAACGACAGCGAGGCGGTCGATGGGTTGAAACGGCTCGGGTTGACGACGTACGAGGCCCGCGTCTTTCTCGGTCTCCAGAAACTCGGTTCGGGGACGGCAAACGAGGTAAGCGATGTCGTCGATGTTCCGCGGTCACAGGTGTACGGTGCAGCCGAGGACCTCGAAACCCGAGACGCCGGAATACCCCCGAGGAACCCCGAATAGTTCCGACCGCTTTATATGATCCCCGGTAGATATCAAGACACGATGGAGAAGGCGCTGTGGTACCTGATCGCGGGTACCAGAGGCGGGGAAAACCGAGCACGGATAATCCGCCTTCTCAACGAGCGCCCCCGGAACGCGAACCAGCTGGCCGAACAGATCGACGTGGAGTACAACACGGTCCGACACCACCTCGATACGCTCCAAGAGCACAACATCGTCGAACCGGGCGGGAGCGAGTACGGGGAACTGTACTTTCTCACCGACCAGTTCGAACACCACCACGACGAGTTCGAAAAGATAACCCAGAACCTGGATGATTTCGAATGACAGGATTCGCCATCGCAGCCGGATTCTCGGCGGTGACCGTGGTGCTGTTGCTCGTCCTGACGGCGGTCTGGGTGCGGAACTACCGGGAGTTTCGTACGCCGCTCGTTCTCGGCCTCGTCCTGTTTTGTCTCCTGTTACTGGTCGAGAACACGGCGTCGCTGTACTTCTACTTCGTGGCCGACGAGATGTTCTACGTCGATGAACCGACTATCGGTCCCCTCATCGCCGTCCTGCGTGGCCTCGAACTGGTCGCCGTTGCTGTCTTCACGTACGTCACGCTCGAATAGCTGTCGTCGCCCCCATTTCGCCCACGCTCGTTCGACCGGCTGAGTTCCTGTCGGTGGGCCAGTCTCGCCTCTCTACCGTCTCTCGATTGCAGGGAGCGATCACTGTCGCGCTGATTCCGAACCTCGCAAAACCGGCCTACCGACTTCTGTCCCCGAGTTCGAAGCGCGAGCGGACCACCTTCCCCGAGGGGAACAGGGTCACGACGGTCAGGAACGCGAGCGCGACGAACTGGAGGCCACGGAGTGCGACGATGGTGTACATCGCCGTCTTGCCGCCGGCGTAGATCATCTCCGTCGAGAGGTACGCGCCGATTGCGACGAGGTTCTCGACCGCGAGCACGCCCGCAAAGAGCAACAGGCCGAGCAACATGGGGGACCTGAACGTTCGATAGTTGTACAGCCAGACCGTCATGAGTACACCGAGGAGTAGCAGGTTCACGGCGGCCAGGCTGACTGCCGAACCCATCCAGAACGCCATTATATTGTCCTCCTGGTAACTTGGTTTTGATTCCTTTTCATTGTTGTGTTATCTCACGGGAACGTCCTGGTCACCCAGCGGGCCACTGGCGACCCATCGTCACGAACTTCGCCGTCGTGGCCATCACCTGACCTGTCCCAGACGCGCCAGCGCCGTGTTGCGGGGCTGTCAGCTTCCACGACGATGGACAGCGTCCGCCGTCCCACTTGGATGCAGGCCGAGTACAGCTTTAACTATTTTTCAAACTCTGGATAAAATGAGACCAAACTGCGTACCAATTCCGTTGAAATTTCGTTGCAATTAGAGCCCTCGATTGAAGCCCAACACAGGGTCGGAGAGAGTGTTCGTCGCGCCCGACGCGCTCACCCCATCTCGGTTCTGTCAGTCAGAAACTCGTCGCGGAACACGTCCAGCACGGACCGGAGAAAGCCGATGATAAGCGGTCCAAAGAAGATGCCCATGAACCCGAGGACGTAGATGCCGCCGAGAACGCCGATGATGATGACACTCGGGTTGACCTGTGCGTACCGGTCGACGATGATGGGCCGGAGATAGTCGTCCGAGATGCCGACCACGATGGCCCCCCACAGGAACAGGGAGGCGGCAAGCAACGTCTCGCCGGTCAGGAAGAGATACACCACCGCCGGCCCCCACACGAGAAACGACCCGACAATCGGCAACAGCGACAGCACGGTCATCACGACAGTCCACAGCGTCGCGTTGGGGATGCCCGTCACGAGCAGGCCCAGGCCTGCGAGGGCACCCTGGAGGAGCGCGACCAGCACGTGACCGAGCAGTACGGCTTTCAGTATCTGGTTTAGCTCCTCGCGTAGCCTGTCCTGGACGTCGTCGGGAAGAGGCGTCGTTTCGCGGAGCCACGCGAGGAACTTCTCCCGGTCCCGCAGGAAGTAGTACAGCAGGAACGTGGTCAGTCCAGCGCCGATGAGGACGTGCGTGACTGTATCCACGACCCCGATCAGGCTGCTGACCTGGACGTCCTGCAACGCCGACTGGAGTTCGCTCATGAGGTCGACATTGGTGCCAGTGAGTTCCCGTATTCGCTCCTCGGGCCTGTCGAGTGTCACCTCGCCCTCCCGGATCGCTTCGAGGAGCGAGATGGCCTCGGCCACCGTCACGCGAGCGACGTACATGAGCGGGAGGACGATGGCAACGGTCGTCCCGAGAACGATGATTGCGGCGGCGATGCCCTCGCTGAGCCGCGTTTCCAGCCGTCGTTGAACCGGCATGAACAGGTACGCGAGCAACACGGCCAGAAGGAAGTACTGGAGAAACGGCATCACCATTGCAATGGAGAGGATCAAAAGGAGACCGATCACTAACAGGAGAAATCCGCGTGCGATGTTCATACACCAAATAGGGGCTTCTCGCGGTAAAACCTTATCAGGACCAGGAATGGATATCCCGCGACCGGGCCAGTCGACCGTCGACAACGCCTAACCGACTCCAGTCCCTGACCAGGATACCATGACGACGCTCCGGCACCTCACGGTTCTTCGGGCCGGGCGGTGAAACCCGACTATGGCATTCCTCGAATCTCCCGGAAGACGAACCCCACGAGAGTGCCCCCCAGGAGCGTTAGGAGGGAAAAAATCGCCCAGTTCCGGAGCCGGGTTTCGTACGCCAGATAGGGATTGGACGGGTCGTCCGGGTCGACGTGGACAGTCACGGAACTCCCTTCGGGGTAGTCAGCGATGAACGACTCGGCGTCCTCCCGGCTGGAGAATTCGGCCGCGTTCTGCTCGGTCCGGGCGAAGATGTTGCTCCTGGTGTAGTTCCTTCCCTCGTGGCTGTACTCGTATCTGATGTGGGCGAGATACGTCTCCGAGGCGATGCTTCCGCTGACGGTCGAGCTGACAATAGTCCCGTCCACTTCCTCGGTGGCTGTCCTGTCCTGGTACGCGTCGTAGGTCAGCACTCCGCCCCCAGCGATGAAACCGAGGCCAACGACGAGTCCGAACAGCAACGCGGGGAACAGCGCCCGCTCAGCCATCCGTCGAGCACCTCCAGTCCGGTACGCCGGTCGGGGACCAACCTTCCGCGGTCATCGCTTGCAGGATGCGTCGGCGGCTGTTTAAATGCTCTCATAGTGGTTGTTGTGAGTATGTACCGCCGTGGAGTCACTCCTCGCCCGTTTCAGCCGCCGAAACAGGGATGATTTCGCGCCGGGCCGAAAAGAGTCACAACAACCACTATCAGTTCTCCCCAGCACGTCGGCGGGCACCGATAGCAGTCGCCGGAGAAGAGACGCCCGGCTGGGCAAGGTTCAACCGTCCTCGTGACGTACCTATTGTCCGTACAGCGCACACCAACGTCGCTGTCCGAATCTCACTATGCCGAACCAACACACACAGACCCACGACTCCGGGGACGAACCGACCAACTCGCAGCGTACCCAGATAGATATCCGAGCTATTGGCGACCGTCTCGGGGACGGCACCCTCGCATCGGTAGTGGGTGGAGCACTGTTCGTCCACGCGCTCTGGTCGAGGCAAGGTCGCGGTCGGGTACTGCAAGCGGGTCTCGGAGTGTTGCTGGTGGGGTACGGTTTCCAGCAACACCGGTCGGGAAACACTCACAGCACGAAAACGGCCATCGACTGGGACGAACGCGGCGGGACCGGCACCTCCGAGGAGCGCGCCGAGAGCCAGCAGGACGAGGTCAACCCCAGGGGAACGTCCGGCGAACCCGACGTGGAGACGGAGACAGACCCCGACGAGGGGTCGGTACAGTTCACCGAGGAGGGGAACGGAGAACCGCGGTCGGAGCCACAGCTCGACGAGCCGTCGCCCGATGACCCCCGGCTCGACGAGGACGACGGACCGACCGAAATCGACCTCTCGGAAGCGTCGCTCGCGGACGAGGCGAGCGAGGCGGCCGGACCCGCTCCCGAACAGGCACAGCCCACACAGACCGAGGGGACCGAACCGGAACTGACGCCGACGGAAGACTCGTCTCACACTGACGAGAAGATAGATGACAGCGACGAGGTGAGCGACGGAGACGACGAAGCGGGAGACACGGGCGACGACGAACGCGACGCGGATACCGCCGACGACGACCGGAGCGAAGACAGCCAGCCCGGGGACGAGGAATAATAGCCGGGACGAACCCACAGCGGGAGCCTCTCCGGGAGCCGAGCAGTGCCTGCCCGATAGAAGCGTGTACTTATCGGTACAGGGGATGTACTGTCGCTGTATGCAAGAAGAAGTCCTGTTCGAAACGGAGAGCGACCAGACCCGCGACGAGATTGCATCGTATCTTCGCAGTGTGGCCGAGAAGCTCGAACGAGGGGAGGCGCTCACACTGAAATCGGGGTCCGAGTCCGTGACGATGGAGCCACCGGCCCGACCGACGTTCGAGGTCAAGGCCGAACGGGAAGGCCCGGCCGACGGGCCCGGTGAACTGAGTATCGAGTTCGAACTCGAATGGGACGAGGACGCCGGCGAGGGGGACGGCCGGGGCGGTCAGCTGGAAATCGAGTGACCCTCCAGCGTGGATAGCCCGTTGTTTTATTTTTTGTCGGCCACACCGGGGCACGTATGGAGTACGTCGAAGCCGGCGGGACCGAGATACCCAAGCTGGGATTCGGGACGTTCCAGACGTCGGGGACGTCGTGTCACACGGCGGTCGAGGCGGCGCTCGACTGTGGCTACCGCCACGTCGACACTGCCGAGTACTACGGCAACGAAACCGCAGTCGGGGCCGCGATACGGGAGTCGCCGGTCGACCGCGAGGAGGTGTTCCTGACGACGAAGGTGTGGCGCTCGAACCTGCGCTCCGAGGACGTCGTCAGGGCGGCCGAGGCGAGTCTCGACCGTCTCGGCGTCGAGTACGTCGACCTGTTGCTCGTCCACTGGCCACATCCGCGGATACCCATCGAGGAGACGCTCGCGGCGATGGACGAACTGCGAGACCGGGGCGTGACCCGACACATCGGCGTGAGTAACTTCACCCGGGAGCAACTCTCGGAGGCCCAGTCCGTCGCGGAGGCCGACGTCGTGACGAACCAGGTGCTGTATCATCCCTACATCGACCAGCGCCGACTCCGGGACTACTGCGTCGAAACGGGGACGGCTCTGACCGCCTACAGCCCGCTGGCGAGAGGGTCAGTACTCGGCGACGAGACGCTCGAACGGATCGGCGGCCGCTACGACAAATCGCCGCCGCAGGTTGCACTCCGCTGGCTGGTTCAGCAACCGGGCGTGGTCGCAATTCCACGCTCCTCGTCACCCGAACACATCGCCGAGAACGCGGCGGTCTTCGATTTCGAACTCGCGGACGAGGAGATGCGCGAGATTCACGAACTGTCCGGCGGCCTGGCGATGCGCCTCAGAAACAAGCTTCCGTCCCTCGTGCGCTCGTTCCCGCTCTGATCCGTGAGCCAGTCCCGGATAGCGGCGACCGGGGAAAGGTCCCGAACCCGACGGGGCTACCAAGAGAACTGATGAGAGGGCAGGTAGGCGTCCCGGAGTCAGACGGACGTTCGTGATTCTTTACCGCCATGCAGTCACACATATCCCGTTACAGGGGCCGAAACAGGCGATAATTCCGGGTCAGGCCGAAAACAGTCACGAACGTCCGTATCAGACGGCGGCTTCAAGCGCTCTCGCCTGGGGTGGCTGTGGCGATTCGATTTCTTCCCCGTCGAAGGCCGCCAGCACTCGCTTGGTGATGTCAGTCTTGAACGCCGTTTCGTTGCGAAGGTCGTTGACGTACGCTTTGCCGGTTATCGTGTAGTAATACGGGCTGGCTTCCAGACGGATGGAAACCGGATGGTCGTCAGTGACGTAGACGTACTGGGAGGTGGTAATTCCCTCCTCGACAATCCTGGCTGCAACCGACGGATCGGTGTCGTGGTCGACGTAGAAATCGACGGTGAGAAGCATTTCCGCGTTGCCATCGTTGCCGTTGACGATGGAATCCGCAAAGAAGACGTGGTTCGGAATCGTCACCAGGTCGTCGTCGAGCGTCTGCAACCTGGTCGACCGGAGGCCGATATCGACGACTTCGCCGTAGTGGTCACCGATAGAGACCTGGTCACCGATCCGGTAGGGGCGTTCGAACAGGATCGCAAGCCCGCCGAGCACGTCGGTGACCAGTTCCTTGAATCCGAATCCGAGCGCCGCACCGAAGAGGCCGGCGAACGCGATGAGTTGCTCCTGGCTGGGGTCGAGCGCCACCATGACGATCACGTATGCCGCAGCCGCATAGACAGCCACCTCGACAATCGGGATCAAAAGCGTGACGCGAAACCGGCGGACGTGCAAGCGGTTGGCAAGGGCCAGCATGAGCACGTTGGCCAGTTTGACCATCACGTAGGACATCCCGACCACGAGGACGACTGCGAAGACGGTATCCCACGTTATCTCGGACAGCGGGACCGACTCCCCGGTCTGGAGCAGTCGAGCGGGCGTTACCATACGAGTTGCCTCCCGGCAAGATGTTCGACGGCCGAGTACAGTCTGACGGGGTCGATCTGGATTCTGTCGTCGTCGTCGATGGAGATGACCTCCTGGGTGAGCAACGCCTGGAGCGCCTGGTCGACCGCCACCTCGCCACAGACGCGGTCGAGCTGGTCGTACGCAATCCGCTCGTTCGTGAGGATCACTTCGAGAACGAACGCCTGGTCGTGGTCGATGTCTATGGGTTTGTCGAACTCCTGGACGTAGCTGGGGGCGATCCGCCCGTCCCTGATCGAGCGGTCCCAGAGGATGGTCGCAACGCCCGGATCGCCCTCGGATAGCTGTGCGATGCGACGGTAGACCACCGCCTCGATGTCGAATTCGGCGTCGGTTCTGACGCGCGAGAGGACGTATTCCGGGTGCAGTTCCGGATAGGGGAGCGAAACTGTCCGGTCGCTTCCCACCGAGAATTCGCTCCACTCGACGTCAACACTCCTCATGCGTCCCGAATCCTCATCCTCGACGAACATCGGGAGGGGCGTTCCGTGGTGGGTAGTGAGGAGGTTCGCGACCTGGTTGGCGTCGAGTCTCGGAATCTGAATCTGCTCCGGGAACGCCGCCTGGACGTCGGTCACCGCGGAGAGATACGTCCACGCGTACCGGTTCCAGGACGTCACGTACAGCGCGTCCCGGTTGACGATCCTGTCGAGGAACGTTTCGAGGACGTCGAACCCCCCGATCTGGCGGGTATAGAGGTAGTGACAGTTGTCCACGAGGACGATTTCGGCGACGGGGAACTCGGGAAGCTCGCCGGTGACGACCTCCTCGAACGTGATGCGACCCGCCGCGGCCCCGAACTCCTCCTCGGCGTAGTCCAGAAAGACCTCACGGCCCGCAAACGGCTCGGACACGACGGCGACGTTCGAATACGTCCCCTCGATGTGGGTCTCGACGGCGGTCTCGACTGCCTCCAGCTGTTCGTCCAGGCCAGCCGCCTCCAGTTCCTCGACTGTGATCGACAGGCTTCTCACCCCTGTTTGAATGTCCCCTTGTTTGTATATGGTCCTGAAGAACTTTTTGTTTGTTTTCTTATACTCTACAGGCGCTTGTAGTTCCCACATCAGGCCCGCCGAGAACGCTTCCCGGAACGCCCGATACGCAGGTCGGGAGGCGGTTCCCGCCGCTACCGGAACATACATGACCGGCAACTCGCAAGTCCGAAACAGGGAGGAACTCGAAGAATCACTCGAAAACGAGGACGTGACGCTCCTGCTGGTCTGTCTCGGCGGGGCCGACGAACCGGGGCCGGTCGAACCGGACGCGGTCCGCCGCATCGGTCTCGTCAACGTCAAGGAGTGGGGACGCAACCCGATTCTCGGCATCTGGCTCAAGCCGGAGGTCCGGGGTAGTTCTGTATTTCGGCTCCGTCGACGACACCGCTGCAGTGAACGTGTGACTGCAGGATTGGGACGCCTGTCGCCCGCGTGCGAACCCCCTCCGGGAGAAAATGTGCCCTACTCGGCCCCGTCAGCGCCGGCGCTCGTCCGACGCGTCCATCCGGGGCACCGACCGCCCCCATTCGAGAGTCGGGCGGAGTCGAACGCGATACCCTCCGCTTTACTAACCGTGCACCGTTCCTACGCCCCCA
>PXQO01000056.1 GCA_003021285.1 Halobacteriales archaeon QH_2_65_14
CGGCCGGCATCCCGGAGACACCGAAGTGCCACTCCTCGCCCTTGCTCGTCTCGACGATGTAGACGCCAAAGAACAGCAGGTTGACCACGAATGCCATGCCGGCCTTTGCGAGCAACACCGCAGTGAGGCGGGTGTACGACAGGGTGTGGGCCAGCGGGACGAGGAACTCGAAGGTCTCGTACCACGGCCCCGAGAGCAACAGCAGGATACCCAGTCCGAAGGCCGCGAGACCGAGGATGCCCGCTATCTCCGGGAAGCCCGTGAAGCCGAACCCGAGAGGCCCGTGGTTGAGCAACGCCTCCTCCCCGACGAGGAACCCGGGTTTGCTCCCCGAGAGGAAGTCGCTGAAGATGAACACCCACAGCCCGTTGAGCATCAGCAGCCACGAACCGACCTCGACGACGGCCGCGCTGGTGCCGTGCAGTTGCAACTCCTCGACGAAGTAAAAGAGGGAGCCGATGTTGAGGTGCACCCAGCCCGCGAGGACGGCGACGATCAGCCACGTGATCGCCCACTCTTCGTCGGTGATCCCCTTTTCGAGGACCGGGTGGATGTCGAACCACTCCAGGAAGTGGAGTCCGAACACCTCGCCGTACAGGAAGCCGAAGACGACGGTGAACACGCCGAGCCAGGCGACGATCTTCCCGAAGTCGACGAGGCCCTGGGAGTCGAACTTCCGCGAGACCCAGTATCCCAGCAGGACGTACAGGACGCCGTAGCCGACGTCCCCGATCATGAACCCGAAAAACAGCGGGAACGTCAGGAACAGCGTGATCGTCGGGTCGAACTCGGAGTACTTCGGCCTGTTGACCGCCTTGACCAGCAACTCGAACGGCCCCATGACGTCCGGGTTCCGCTGGATGACCGGCGGGTCGTCCTCGACTGTCACGACGCCTTCGGAGTGGCCGCCGTCGGTTGCGACGCGCTCGTCGGCGGCATCCGCGGCGTCCCCGTCGGTGACGGTTCCGCCGTCGGTCGCGGCCTGGGATTCGGTGTCGTGACCCTCGTCGGGTGCGAGATGGCTGCCACGCGTGTACGCGGCCCGTTCCAGTTCGGCAATCTCGACCCGGTCGCCGAGCGTCTCCTGAAGCGTCGACTCGAACGCCTCGTACTTGCCCGCCGGGACCCAGCCCTCGACGATGAACGACCGCTCGGTCGTCGCAAACCGGAGCGGTGCCTCGTACTTCTCGGCGTCGATGGACAGCTCCTCTTCGAGCGCGAGCAGGAAGCCCGCGTGTTCGAGTTTCAGCGATTCGAGTTCGCTCTCGACGCGCTCCAGTTTCGTCTCGACCTGCTGGAGTTCGTGTTCGAGTTCCTCGACGTTCGATTGGGGAGCGCCTGACTTCTCCGGCACGTCGACGGCAGTGAACGGGACGCCGACCATCGCGTCGTCGAGCGCGCCCGCCCCGGTTTCGCGGGCGAAGACGGCGACGCTGTCCGAACCGGAGAACACTTCGAACGCGTCGATGCCGTCGCTCTCACCGAGGGCCGCCTCGATTTCGGCCGGCGAGCCCTCGCCGACGAGGGTCGACAGCGAGTCGTATCCCCACAGCAGTTCGAGGTCGATGCCGAGGTCGGCAAACAGCTCCATCTGGTCGAGCCGTTCCTCGATGTCGCGCTGACGGTCCCGGAGGTCGTCGCGCCGGTCGTCGAGGTCGTTGACTTCCCTGCGGACCTCCTCCAAGCGCTCGTCGGCGTTCGAGAGGTCGACCGACGCCGTCGAACCGGCGTCGTCCTCGCTCACGTCGAGGATGCTCTCGATAGCACGGACCGTGACGAGCTGGCTCGACGTCTCGTCGGCACCTTCGAGCGAGTCGCCGGGTTCGAACCCCGTCCAGGACCCGTCGTAGTCGGTGATGTGGACGAGGTGGAGGTCGTGCATGGTCTCGATGACGTCGTCCATCACGGAGTTGGCACCGGTCACCGAGACCTTCGACATCTGCTCAGGTCTGAGCATGTACCTCCTCCCTGACTTCCTCTTTGAACGCGTCGAGGGTGTGTTCGATCACTTCGTCGACGCGCTCCTCGGCCGCGGACCGGAGGCGCTCGCGTTCGGCCTCACCGTCTGCGAGAATCTCCTCGCGCTCGGCCTCGATCTCCTCCCGGGCCGTTTCGATCCGCTCGTCCGCCTCGTCTCGTGCGTCTTCCCGGGCTTGCTCGCGGATTTCCTCGGCCCGCTCGCGCGCCTCCGCGACGCGCTCGTCGGCCTCCTGCTGGGCCTTTTCGATTATCTCGTCGGCCTCTTCCTCGGACTCTTTGATTCGCCGTAGCACCTCTTGGTCAGGCATTCCTCAATCGTCCGGATGTAACAAGAATGGCTATTTGGGAGTTGCGAATTGAAATGGCCTCTCGGGCAACGTGTCAGCTACCCACGAGTAAACTCGTGGGCTTGCCAGTGGGACTCCCGAGTGTCGCGCTCCCGGCTTGAAAGCCCCACGCCCGCTCCTTTCTAAGAGATCCTTGTATTCGGCTCGGAGTCACATCAAGCTTCCGCGCTTCCTCCCACGGCTAAAGCCGGTGGGCTTCCGCGCTGTTACCGCTGTGACTCCGGCGCGCCGGCGGGTCGAAATCCGGAGAATTATTGCACGGCCGGCCCAACCCGGAGGCGATGGGGATTCTCGAAGACAAAGCGCGTGCGCGGCTCTTCTACAAGTACCTCTCGAAAGTGTACGACCGCATCAACCCGTTCATCTGGAACGAGGCGATGCGCGACGAGGCCATCGGGATGCTCGACATCTCGCCCGACGACAGGGTACTCGACGTGGGCTGTGGGACCGGCTTCGCCACCGAGGGATTGTTGCGCGAGACCGAACGCGTCCACGGGCTGGACCAGAGCCCCCACCAGCTAGCGAAGGCGTTCGAGAAGTTCGGCAGGCGCGGCCCCGTCAGGTTCTACCTCGGGGACGCCGAACGCCTGCCGTTCGCGTCGAACAGCTTCGACGTGGTCTGGTCGTCCGGCTCCATCGAGTACTGGCCCGACCCCGAGGCGACGCTCCGGGAACTCCGCCGCGTCGGGAAACCCGGCGGCCAGGTGCTCGTGGTCGGTCCCGACTACCCCAACCGGACCATCTTCCAGAAGGCCGCCGACGCCATCATGCTTTTCTACGACGAGGCCGAAGCCGACCGGATGTTCGCCGAGGCAGGGTTCGAGACGTTCGAACACCACATCCAGCAGGCCAGCGCCTCCAGTCCGCGTGCGATTACGACGCTTGCCGAGGTGCCCGAGGATGGCGGGCGCGGTGCCAGTTCGGACTCGTAGTCTCGTCGCGTCACCCCGTCGCTGTGACCGTCTCCTCATAGAGCGTGTGCTTCTCGGTCCCAATCGTGACCGTCACGTCGGTGCCGGGTGTGACCTGCGGGTGGTTGGTGTCGGCGACGCGGAAACTGCCGGTCCCCCCGGCGCTGAACCGGTTGGGGCTCGCGCTGTTGAACACGCCCTCCGGCCCGCTCTCGAAGCCGTCCGCGGCGAAGAAGGGCACCGGCGGCTGGTGTCGCAGTCGCTGTCCGTCGACCCTGACGACGATCCGGAGGTCGGTGACGTCGAGTTCGTCCCCGGCGCGGTGTGTCACTGCGATCCGGTCGGCAGTCGCGTTGGCCGACACCGCGAACGTGGCCGTCGGCGGTGGCTCGCTTCCCCCGGTGTCGACGACCACGAACACCGACGCCGAGAGGGTGATCGTCAGCCCCACCAGCAGGACGACTCCGATCACTGGCGAGACGCCCCGCTTTCCAGCCGCGGGCGGCGGGGGATTCGGCTTCTCGTCCACGGGTGACGCCGGCGAGATATCTCGCTTCTCGCCCACGGGCGACGGTGGCGAGGGGTTCCGCCTTTCGGCCATGGACGACGCTGGTCGCGCCTTCCTACTTGAATGTGCACACTGGTCGCGCCTTCCCGATGCGGTTCGTGTTCGACACCGCCGGCGGCGTCATCGTCACTCTCTGGAGAACGGCCTACCTCACCGACGTCTCCGACGCCCTCTGGGAGCGCCTCGCCCAAGAGCAGGCGAGCGAGGAGTGAGCGGCGTCCGCTGGAGGGTCACTATCCCGTCTTGTAGACGCCCCGTGCGTCGGCCAGCAGTGTGTCGTCCTCGGCGGCGAACACCTCGACGTCGACGGTGCCGACGTCGTCGCCACACCGGACCACGTCGGCCTCGGCGTAGAGGTCGCCCGTGGCGGCGTCGAGGTAGTCGATGCGCATGTCGATTGTCGGGACGGGCTGGTCGACGAGCGAGACCAGCGCCGCACCGCCCACGGTGTCGGCCAGCGTGAACGTGACGCCGCCGTGGGCCATGAGTTTCTCCTCGTTCCACGAGAGGTCCTCGTGCATCTCCAGGTAGCCCTCTGCGTGTCCGTCCTTGACCTCCGTGACCTCGACGCCCAGCAACTGTGCGAACGGCATTCCCTCGAAGAACGCTTCGATGTCCATGTCGCCCGGTATTCCTGCTGTGCACATAAGCGTGTACGAAACCGCCGGTGTGCTACTGGGTCTCCCGACGGAACGAATCCACGCCGCGTGCGGCAAGCCGGGCCACCCGGACTGGCTCCGGACGGCCACCCTCGTGTGTGAACGTCCGGACGACGTCGTTCGCTTCGTCGTCCGCGAGGCCGACGCTCCGGACGTAGACCGTCTCGCCGTCGACCCGGACGGGCCGGCGCTCGGGCTGGTCGCGGTAGGTTTCGAGGCGTTGCGTGGCGGCCTCGCCGTCGAACGCCTCGCGGATGGCCCGTTCCAGTCCCTCGCTCCCCTCGAACGTGACCGACAGCACGGGCGTTCCCGTCGCCTCGTGAAGCCGGTGGAGGTCGACGACGTTGAACCAGGCGGGTGCGATTCCCGCCACCAGGAGGTAGCGGACGTCCTCGCGACCCAGGTCCTCGAAAAGTGATGTGATTGCGGTCGTCGAATCGGTGCCGCCGACGGTACACGTGGCGAACGCGAACCCGTCGACGACCCGGTTCGCGCGGACGACCGCGCCAGCAAGCGTACTCCGTCGCTCCCGATACGATTCGGCGATGCCGAGGGTACGTACCCCGGCCTTCACGTGTTCTCCTTGATATCTTCCAGTCTGTCGAGCAGTTCGTCGTTCGAAGCTGTAAACTCGAATTCGACGCTCCCGTCGTGTTCGTTCTCGGCCGCGTTGACCCCGTCTTCGTCTTCGAAATCAGCGTCGAGTTCTTGCTTTTCCTGTTCGGATTCGTCGTAGCTCCCGAACCCCATACGCGTAGACGTAATGTGTTCAGACGGAAAAATCACTCGCCGTTCTGTCGGTAGTTTGTCCGCTATTGCCAACGAGAAACAGGCCGTGGAGTTACGCGACCGGGATGCTCTGTTCGGCTTCGAGCAGTTCGTGGTACCGGTTGCGGATGGTGACTTCGGAGATGTCGGCGACGTCGCTGACGGCCGCCTGCGTGGTCTTCTCGTTGGTCAGCAGCGCGGCGGCGTACACCGCAGCGGCGGCGAGGCCCACCGGCGATTTGCCCGAGTGGACGCCCTGTTCTTTGGCGTTCTGGAGGAGTTCGCGGGCGCGCCGTTCGGCCTCCTCCGAGAGGCCGAGCGAGGAGACGAACCGCGGCACGTAGCTTTCGGGGTCCGCCGGTTTTACCTCCAGGCCGAGTTCGCGGATGACGTACCGGTAGGTGCGGGCGATTTCGCTTTTCTCGACGCGGGAGACCTCCGTGATCTCGTCGAGCGAGCGCGGAACGCCGGCCTGCCGGGCGGCGGCGTACACCGCGGCGGTCGAGACGCCCTCGATGGAGCGGCCCGGGAGGAGGTTCTCGTCGAGCGCGCGGCGGTAGATGACGCTGGCGGTCTCGCGGACGTTCTCGGGGAGACCCAGCGCCGAGGCCATCCGGTCGATCTCGCCCAGCGCCTGCTTGAGGTTGCGCTCCTTGGAGTCGCGGGTGCGGAACCGCTCGTTCCACTTGCGCAGGCGCTGCATCTTCTTGCGCTGTTTCGCGCCGAGCGCGTTCCCGTAGGCGTCCTTGTCGCGCCAGTCGATGTTCGTCGACAGCCCCTTGTCGTGCATCATGTTCGTCGTTGGCGCGCCGACGCGCGACTTCTGGTCTTTCTCCTGGGCGTCGAACGCCCGCCACTCCGGCCCGCGGTCGACTGAATCCTCCTCGACGACGAGTCCGCATTCGGTACAGACTGTCTCGCCGTGCTCGTCGTCCGCGACGAGTTTGCCGCCACACTCGGGACAATCGAGTGTCGTCTCCTGGTCGTCCGTCTGTTCGTCCTGCTGCGTTCGCAGTCGTGCATTCGAGTTGCTCATAGGTGGATAGGGGGTGGGAACTCCGGGAATACTCGAACCCGAAAAACCTCCCGAGTGGTTCGCTGAGTACAAGTTACTTCGAAAAACACTTAAACATTTCGTAATTATTCGCCCGATTGGCGTCAGACGGCCCGAACTGTCGATATTCTCCAGGGTCTTTCATTCTATTAAGTATGTGAATAGCTCACACGAGGGTAGCGAGCGCGGGGGAAGCGCCGCCAGCGCGCGGGCCAGCGCATGCCGGTGCCGACCGGTACGAGTCCTGCTGGCAGTCAGTCCCGGAGCGAGTCGGCGTCGGGCGAGTTCTGGATGGTTGTCTCGGCATCGGGACTCTCCTCGACGGCAGTCGTCAGGGAGACGTTGAGGAGGGCCATCGAGGCGAGTCCGCCGACGATGGTGACGACGTTTTTCACGGCGTGGTCGACGATAGCGGCCGAGAGCGCGACGACAGCGCCGATGGGCGTCAGCGCGACAATCAACAGCGTGAACGCCCCCTCGTAGAGGCCGATACCGCCGGGCGAGAGGGGGAGTACCTTGGCGAGGGTCCCGACGCTGACCGCGAAGAAGCCGGCACCGACGAGGGGGACGAGCGCGACGTCGACGTCGAACGAGACCAGGACGACGATGGCGACGAGGACGTCGATCAGCCAGATGACGAGGCTTGCCCCTCCGACGCGGACGAACGCGTTCCTGTCGGCGGCGACCGTCTGGACGTCGCCGGCGAACTGTTCGATGACGCCGGCGACGTAGTCGGCGTACCTGTCGGAACTCAGCCGCCGGATGGCCGGCCTGACGTAGTTGCGGTCCGAGCGTGCCGTGTAGACGACGACGCCGACGGCGAGGATAGCCGCGACGCCCACGCCCGCGGCGACGACGAGTGCGGTTCGGCCGCTCTGTCCCTCGTTCCCGCCGATTGAATCGCCCAGCAGTGCCGCCTGGAGTTCGCCCAGCGACCCTGTCGCGGCGAGCGCGACGAGCACCGACCCGGCGAGGAACGTTATCGTCAGCAGGTCGTAGACGCGCTCGACGGCCAGCGACGCGAATCCCGACGGATAGGGGATGTCGCGCCGGGCTTTCACGATGTAGGCCCGGACGGCGTCGCCCGCCCGCGCCGGGAAGACGAGGTTGCCCGTCTGGCTGATAAACACCGCCCCCGTGAGCAAGCCCCACCGTTCGCGGTAGCCAATTGCCGCGAGGATGTCCCGGTAGCGTGCCCCCCGGAGCGGCCACGAGACCGCGTAGACGAGTGCCGCGAGGAGGACCAGCCACGGGTCCGCCCCGCGCATGCTCTCCAGCACCGCCGAGGGGTCGAGGTACACGGTCATCAACGCGAGTGCGACGAACACGAGCAGGCTCCCTGCGGTGAGGCTGACCGTTCGCGTGATCCGGGGACTGACCGACAGTTGCCAGGACGTCCGGACGATCTGACTCCCCATCCCGAACACGTCCCGGACGAGGTCGACCTTGGAGTCGTCCTTGGATTCCCACTCGACGGGGAACTCCTTGACCGCGTAGCCGGCCCGCTGTGCCCTGACGAGCACCTCCGTGTCCCAGAACCAGTGGTCGTCCTCGACGTCCGCGAGCAGGGCCCCGAGCGTCTCGCGGTCGAACGCCTTGAACCCACACTGGTGGTCCTGCAGGTGCGACCGGAGGAGGAGTCGGACGAGCGCGTTGTAGCCGAAACTCGGCACTCCCCGTTTCGCCGGCCTGTCGGCGTCGCTGTCGGGAAGCCAGCGCGACCCCGTGGCGACGTCGTACTCGCCCGAGCGGACGCTCTCGACGAGTTCTTCGAGGTGGCGCATGTCCGTCGCCAGGTCGGTGTCGAAGTAGACGAGGGTCTCGCCGGCGGCCTGCTCGAAGGCGTACTCCAGCGCCCCGCCTCGCCCGAGTCGGTCGTCCGAGTGGACATGCCGGACCGCCTCGTGTTTCGCGGCCAGTTCGTCGGCTATCTCCGGCGTCCGGTCGTCACAGCCGTCCTCGGCGATGATGACCTCGTACGTTCCCGGCGGGAGAAAGGAGGCGAGCGTCGACAGCGTCGTCTCGACCGTCCCTGCCAGCGTCTCCGCCTCGTTGTACGCCGGCAGGACGACACTCACCTCGACGCTCATTATCGTCTCTCGTCTGGCGGCGAGTAAGAACCTTCTGGACCGCTTTCGCGCCTGAGCTTCATCGTGAGCCACGAAACCTCGCTTCGCCCGGTCCACTCTCCTCCCGCCGTGAATCGAAGGGCTTAATCCCGGCAGCACCGTCTCGGCAGAATGCGGGACCGTGGGGTAGCGGTATCCTCGGCGCATGGGGTGCGTCGGACCTGAGTTCGAATCTCGGCGGTCCCATTTTTTGCGACGTAAAAATGGGAGCACGAAGCCGAGCATAGCGAATCTTCGGCGGTCCCACTTTTTGCTACATAAAAATGGGAGCACGGAGACGAGCGTAGCGAGTCTTCGGAGGTCCCACTCCACATTCTGTTGGATGGAAAGAGCAGGTCAGTCGATTACTCGTCCACAACCATCACAGTGTGTCGCATCGGGACTTATCTCGGTCTTGCAGTTGTGACAGAAGAACCGTTGCCCGCTCTGGATGATCGAGGTCGTTGGCTGCTTGGAATCCTGTTTCGCCTCCACGGTTGAAGCAATCGGTCGGCCGCAACTGTCACACTCGGTTGCGTCGGAGTCCAGTTCGGCCTTGCAGTTGTGACAGAAGAACTGTCGGCCACTCTGGATGATCGACGTCGTCTGCTTGTCGTCCGTTGCGTTCAACTCTTCACCACAGTTGCTACAGAAATCTGGTTCGCCGGAGTACGCGACGGAGCAGTTTGAACACTGTCGGACCTCGTCGGGTTCTTTGGTCTCCTTGTAACTCCGATAGACGAACATTCCGAGGAGTCCGCCATACCAGTACGAAAGCAGATACTCCAAATCACCCGACTCTTCGCGGTGATACGCGTACCAGGCAGCAGCGAGTGGGACCAGTATCACCAGGAGGAGAATCAGGACGATCAGGTTTTCGGCCGCCTCCATACGTCTCCGTACATCCCAATCTTGCATATGGTTTTCCATCGGCATTTTTCAGCAGATAGCTACTGTTCGTTGGATATAGTGATCTGTGTTTCGGCCGGTTCAACCCGGGCGATAGCGTGGACACTGGTTGTGCTGAACAGCCACGGGGACCGAGCGACGCGACCCAGGCCACGCGAATGGAGCCACATATATGGGCTCGCTCTTCGAACGGGAGACATGAAGCAGGCAATCGTGGCACGGGCGGACCTCGGCATGGGCGAGGGGAAACTCGCTGCACAGGTGGCACACGCCTCCTTGCAGGCTTACGAGGACGCCGACCGGGCGGCCCGGCGCGAGTGGAAGGGGGGCGGTCAGAAGAAGGTCGTCCTTCAGGCGAACAGCGAGGCGGAACTGTTCGAACTCGCCGAGCGCGCGGACGTAGAGGGGGTTCCGCATGCAATCATCCGCGACGCCGGACACACCCAGCTCGAACCGGGCACCGTCACGGCGCTGGCCGTCGGACCAGCGTCGGACGACCGGGTCGACGCCGTCACGGGTGACCTCCCGCTGTACTGACCACCAGCCAGGGTAGTTGTTCGACGACGGCAGTCACGCTGTCCCCGGCCGTCGCACCCTTTCGACACATTCTACACAATCTCTTTTCGGCGTCCGACCCATGCTTCCACAGGGGCAGCAGTCGCCCCGACATCGCGTAGTCATCCTCTCCCCCCAGCGATTTCGTACTGCTCGATGACTACCACCGAGAGCCTACACACAACCATGAACGAAGACTTCTCACGACGCCGCGTTATCGGACTCACACTCGGGACTGCAGCCGTCGCGCTGGCAGGCTGTTCCGACACTGACACCGACGACCCCGGAATGCCCGACAACGAGTCCGAGAACGGCGACCAGGACGGTGCCGCCGACGGCGCACAGGACGACGAACAGGACAGTGCCGCTGACGAACAGAACGGTTCGGGCGACGGCGACGACGGGAACACCTCGGCTGGCGACGGCCAATCCGACAGCGAAGAGACGGTAACCGTCGGTCCGGAGGACGCGCCGACCTCGTTCGACCCGGAGGAACTGACCGTCGAACCGGGCACGACGGTGGTCTTCGAGTGGGAGACGGACAACCACAATATCGTCGTCGACAGCCAGCCGGACGGTGCCGAGTGGGAAGGTGTGGAGGAAATCCACAACGCCGGACACACCTACGAACACACGTTCGAGGTGGAAGGCACCTACGAGTACCACTGCGAGCCACACGCGCCGGATATGAGCGGAACGATTACAGTCGGGAGCTAGTCGCGGCCCCGGCCGGCGTTTCGAACCCGGATGTCCGAGCAGGACGGTAAAGCGGACTAGGTGTTGCGTAGCCGCGGGAATCCGTCAGGGGATAGCCGCTTGGCGTGCAGTACCCGACGCACGTCCGGGTCGAGAGTCGTTTCGACGGCCTGCCCGTCCCGTTCCCTGTCGACGAGTCCGGCAGTGTCCAGTCGGGAGAGGTGATGGGAGACCGTACTGGGTGCCCGGTCGACTGCCTCGGCAACCGTCGTAAGGGACGCCGGTTCGTGGGTTGCGACCGCTTCGAGCACGGTTCTCGTGGTCTCCTCGTCGAGGGCGGCAGTTATCACCCGTTCTTTGTGTTCGAACGCCGACGGGAAGACGCGGACGTTACCCCACAGTTTCATCCGCTCGGCGTGGGATTCCTCTTCGAGAATGCGCGTGTGGTATCGAACCGTCGATTCGGAGACGTCCAGTCGCTGGGTCAGCTGTGCCAGCGTCACGCCGGGTTCGTTCCGGACCAGTTCGTGGAGCTGTGCACGGAACGGGTGGTCGAGCGGATCGGTGTTGTCGAACCTGCTGTATGCACCGAGCGTCAGGACGAACGGGAGCGGGATGTCGTCGAGAACGCTCGTGACGGTCCCGGTCATCGACGACCCGGCCGAACTCGTCGCGCCGTTCAGCGACACGTCGTAGACGACTGTCGTCGAGTACGGGCGTTCGACACCCGGTGCACTCCGGTCGGATGCCTCCAGGCAGGGACTGACCACGACCGTCCCCTGTTCACTGACTCTGACTGACAGCCGCTCGGATTCCTCGTCGGACACCTGCCCATCGCTGTCGTCCGATACCGGGGTAGCGACGCCCGAACCGATACCTGCGAGACCGATCATCAGTATCACGACTGCCCCGAGGAGCATTTTGACCAGGTAGCGTCGAACTGACATCGGATCACCTGCTCGAACGCATCACCAGTCGGAAGCACCGACGGCTGCTGTCGACGGTTGACAGCTGTCTCCTGGCGGTGTCGAACACGAACACGGTTCGTCGGAAATCGTCGAACACGCCTGATCGTTCAGTGAACACACGCGATAGTTCGGCTGAACGATGAAAAGCGCCCCTCTTGTATGGAGAAACTATGGACAAAGCGGTCCCCAAACAACCGGATAGGCAGGGATATCGATACGACTGAAAACAAACTGGACAGCGGTCATGATACGGATACCTGCGGGGTTTGACCCGGACAGCCGAACGTTCCCGCCGCCGCGGACCGCGCCGTTCGATGCGAGCGAATTCCGACCGGAGTCCCGCTCACGACCCTACTCCGGGGGGTCCAGTTCCGCCCGCACGCACCGGTATCCGGTCAGTACCGTCCTGTCGTCGACGTCGGTACCAAGTCGGCCCGTTTGATAGTGGTTGTTGTGACTCGTTTCGGCCCTGCCCGGAATTATCCCTGTTTCGGCGGCTGAAACGGGCGAGGAGTGACTCCACGGCAGTAACTAATCACAACAACCACTATGAGGCGGTCGGGCGTCTCCCGGAGGGTTTCGGGGTCCTTGTCCAGGATGTCGAACAGGTCCGCCTGGTCGTCGGCGGTGTACAGCGCTTCCAAGACGTCACGCTCGTCGCTGGAAAGTGGGGTCTCACGCACGCGCTTCTTTTAGCCGGGCGTGGTACCGGTCGAGATACTGCCCCAGTAACGAGGCGTTCGTCCGAGCGACACGTTTAGTTATCGGGGTACCAAACAGGGGGACTGTGTCGGGTGAGAACGAACGCGAGGCGACGATAGACGAGGAGCGCGAGAGCGCGGAGACGGTCGATTCGACGCCCGACGACGCGTCGGAACCGACCGACGACGAGACCGATAAGGGGATCGAGGAGTCCGCGGCGTCCGGGGAGAAAGACGCCATCGATATGGCCGCCGAGTCGTTTCTGGAGGTCGAGCAGGCCATCGACAGCATGGTCGAGGGGACCCAGGTCCGCGGGCAGGCTATCGACGTCGAACGCATCCCCGCTCACGAGGTCCCCGACGGGTTTCCCTGCGAAATCGGCACGGCGGATGCGCTGGCGCTCACCCTCGAACTGGACGAGACGGAGGGCAGGACCGCAACCACGTACTTCGAGTGGCCCGACGAGGGCACGGGCACCCGTCTCGGACGGTTGCTCGCGTTGCGGGATGTCTCCATCGACCGCTTCGCCGACCTCCACGGCGAGGACATCCTGCTGGAAGTCGAGGACGGCCACTTCGTGCCGGTCCTGCCCGACGAGGAGCCACGCGGCGACGACCGGGCGTACTACGGCGTCGTCGCCGGCTTCGCGGTGCTCCTGTTCCCCTTTATCGCGAGCCTGTTCGGCGCGTTCGGCCTCGTCGAGTTCTCGGTGTTCCTGCTCCTGTATCTGCTCGTCCACCTCGTCGTTCTCCCCGTCTCGACGTATCTCGACGCCTGGCACGTCCGCACGACGACGAACTGGGAGGGTGGTCCCCTCTTCTGGTCGTTCTTCTCGATGATCCCCGGCATCAACGTCATGACCGTCGCCGCGTACCTCGTGCTCCGGGCGAACGCCGAGCCGATCAGCTGATCCGGCGCTGTTTCCCGTTCCCAGTCTGGGACCGGTCGTCCGCTACGACAGTATCGAAATCGAGGTGTCGTTACGGAGTACCGAAGCTGATTCCGTCCCAGCCTGAATACCAGACCCTGTATTCACAGCGGGTTTCTACGGCCCCCGCGGCGTCGGTGCCAGGTAGCGGGCCAGTTGCTCGCCGAACGAGTCGGCGAGCGTCGCCACCTCGTCGGCGACGAGGAGGTCGTAGCCGTCTTCGAGTGCCGATTCGACGTGGACGCCCAGCGCCACGTCGAAGATGGCGTCGCTCTCGAGGAGACCGACCGCACTCGCGAACTCGCGTTCCCGTTCGACGACGTAGCGCTCGCCGTCGACGAACGGGCCGCAAGCGTCCCTATCCTCGTAGGCGTCGTAGAACTGCTCGGCGTGCTCGCGGACGTGAACCGGCGGTCCCTCGTGACGTTCGACGGCCGGGCGTTCGGCGACGGCTAGCTCGAACAGGAGGACGGCCACGCCGTCCGCGGCGAACGCGGCGGTCCGGAAGACGTCGAACCCCCGGCGGCCGAGTTCGTCCCCGATGCCCGACCGCGACCGTTCGAGCTGGGGCCACAGCTGGTCCTCGACGACGTCGGGCGCGTCGAACCTGACCGCGACCGGCGTCGTGGCGCGCGCCGCGAACGTCTCGCGGACGGCCGCCGCGTCGAGTGGGTCGCGCTCCTCGGGCCGGAACAGGTCCTCGCGCGGGTCGGCAAGCAGGTCCCGGGCGAAGTGCTGGAGCCGCGCGACGTTCGTCGCCGAGACGACGGCGGCGACGTTGCGCTCGGGGTCAGTCGGGTCGATGACCACGAGCGGGTCGTCGAACGGAGGCGTCCCGTTACCCGCGTGGTCCTCCGGGTCGAGGTAGACCGGCGGGTGCCAGTCGGCGGCGGCCTCGACGAGCGGCCGGAAGCCGCCGTATTCGAGCACCAGGAGTTCGGTCAGAAAGCCCGAGAACCCCTTCGTGCGGAGGTCGCTCCCGTAGACGCCGATGCCCGTCAAAAATTGCTTTCCGACACGAACGTCTGTGGCGAGGTCGGCCGTGAGGCGGTCGCTGACGTAGTCGGTGTGGAACGGCGTGCGGTCGACGGCGGACTGGATTTCGGTCGCGTCCGCGACGTCGAAGCAGGGGACGAGGTCGACGTCGAACCCGTCGTACTCGCCGACGACGTAGGGATGCTCGGCGAACTCCTCGTGGCCGTCCGGGAGCACCTCGTGGCCGACCTGCAGGCCCCACGATTCGAGCTGGTCGCGGTCGGTCGTCGGCGGGAAGCAGACGAACAGGTCGATGTCGCGCTCGCCGGCGAGCCAGGTCCCCCGGGCGGTCGAACCGACCTGCACGACGTCGGCCTCGGCCTCCCGTTCCGCCTGTCCGGGTTCGACCCGCTCGCGAACGCGTCCAACGGCGTCCTCGAACTCGTCGCTCATGCGTGGCGTTTGCCAGCAAGTACGTGAAAGCGTGTCGGTGCAGACTCGAAGCGTAACGCCTATTTGGGTAATGCGACTACGGGGTGATGCGAGCCGCCGTAGCTCAGATGGTAGAGCACCACGCTGTTATGGTACGTAGGGGCTCTGCGTACCGCAGATACGTGGTTGTCCCAGGTTCGAGTCCTGGCGGCGGCGTGAATTTTCTCCACAAATCTCCACGGCCCATCAGATATATCCGAGGACGCCGCTTTCCGCTAGTGACCGACCCGCACGCATGACCCGAATTTCCGCCGCACGAGCCATCATCGCGCCCCATGCGTGTGAATCCCAGTCACTTAAGGCCCTAAACCATCATTAATTGCTATTATAATTATTATTCATTATGTTTTTGTACGGGCTGGCAGAAGCACAAAGTGCACAGGGAGGTTCGAGGTGTCGGTGTCCGATCCATCGGTCCGACAGCGTCGCCTATCGACGAAGCCGGCCTGTGTACGCTCAGAACAAACCGTCGGCCGTTCGGACCCCGTGTTCGGGCCGACACGTTCACGACAGACAATGACACACGACAACGACGCACGAGACAAGGTCGCGAGCCGAGTGCAGACCACCGAACCGTTCATCCGGGACGTCGAGAATCCGGCGGCGCGCGAGCTTCGCCGGAAGTTCGACAAGCAGACGTTCACCTTCGCACCGGGACTCTACCACGCACTCGACGCCCGGCTGGCCGAGATGGCCGGGCTGGATGCGGTGTACATGTCGGGATACTCGACAGTCCTCGGGCAGTTCGGGTTCCCCGACCTGGAGATGGTGACGATGACCGAGATGGTCGAGAACGCAAAGCGCATCGTGGAGGCGACGGACCTGCCGGTGATCGCCGACTGCGACACCGGCTACGGCGGCGTTCACAACGTCCGCCGTGCCGTCCGCGAGTACGAGAAGGCCGGCGTCGCCGCGGTCCACATTGAGGACCAGACGACGCCGAAACGCTGTGGCCACATCGCCGGGAAGCAGGTCGTCTCCCGCGACGAGGCCGAGGCGCGGTTCTCGGCCGCAGTGGACGCCAAACAGTCCACAGATACGATCATCATCGCCCGAACGGACGCATACGGCTCGGCGAACGGCGACTGGGAGGAACACGTCGAACGGGGACGGCTGTACGCCGATTGCGGCGTCGACCTCGTCTGGCCCGAGGTGCCCGACCCCTCGCGCGGGGACGCCATCGCCTACGCCGAGACCATCCAC
>PXQO01000057.1 GCA_003021285.1 Halobacteriales archaeon QH_2_65_14
AGTACCTGGACGCTCTCGACGCCGCCGCTCCCGCCGGGAAGTGGCAACCCCGAGGCGAGCAACGAGACGGGCACGATGAATATCGCCAGGGCGACGGGGACGTTGATACCGACGGCGGCGAGCGCGAGCCAGAGGAGGACTCCCTGTGCCGTGAACGCGACCGTCGCCAGCGCGCTGGCCAGGACGATGGTCGGCCTGTCGGACGCAATCGCGCCGATGGAGTCCGAGAAGGTGCGAAGGCGGCGTTCGATCTCCGCCTCCTCGAAGGAGGGAACGAGCGGTAGCCACGCGAGCGTCCGGTTCACTGCGCCGACGACGCGCTGGAGCACGCGGCGCGTCGCCGCCGGACGGCGGTGGATGGCCACCACTGCCCCAATGACGACGAGGACGACGAGTGCGAACGCCGCGAACAGCGGGCGGAGTTCCCCGGGTACCGACTGCTCGAACAGCGCGATGTAGATGCCACCGACGACGAACATGAGGATGGCTGGAACGAAACTGATGACGTCTTTCGCCGACAGCGCCGCGAGACACTCCTCGTAGTGGCTGGAGGTGCGCCGGGAGAGGATCGCCGCACCGATGGGTTCGCCGCCGGCCTGCCCGAACGGGGTCAGGTTGTGCGCGAGGTTCACCGTCGTGTTGAGGAAAACGGCTTCGACGAACGAGAATCCCAGATCGAGGCTGCGCGTGATGACATAGAGGACGCTCCCCATCGCGACGAGTCCGGTTGCGAGCGCGACGAAGATGGTCGCCGTCTCGGTCGGGGAAATCTCCGACAGCGTCTCGACGAACTCCCCTGCCCCCGCCAGCGTGACGAACGCCCCGAACACCAGCAACCAGATGATGACGCCCGACGCTATCTGCCGTTTGCTGAGCATCCTCTTTCCCTGGGTCCTCAGCACGGCCTTCGGAGAGTGCTCGCTTTAGCGTGTCGGCTTGGCCCCACGAAACCGACGGAACTAACCCCGCCCCGGTGTATCCCTCGGCACGATGGCGTCACCCCCGGGAACGCTGTCTCGGATCGTCGAGACGGCACTGGGCTGTTCGGTCCAGGCGTGCGAACCGGCCACGGGCGGTCGCATGGCCGAGACGTATCTCCTGGAACTGTCGGGGGAGCCACGGCGGGCGGTCTGCAAGCTCGGCGGCCCGAGCGTTCGCACCGGCGACGTCGTCGAACCGGCCGTCCTCCGGCTCGTCGGTGCCACGACGGAGTTGCCGGTCCCGGGGGTGCTCGCATCCGGGACGCTCCGCGACGGGTCCGGTGACCCCACGCGATGGGGGCTCTACGAACTGCTCGCGGGTGACCCGCCGACGCCGTTCCCGTCACTCGACCCGTCGGTGCGTCGCCGGGTCGTCCGCGATACCGGGGAGACGCTCGGCGTCCTCCACGCGACACACCAGTTCGAACGGACGGGTGGGCTCGGGATTGTCGACGGCTCCCTCCGAATCTGTGACCCGAAGGGGCCGAACTTTCCCGAGCAGGGGCGGCGACTGGCGCGGCTGACCGCCGATTACGGGGCGTTCGAGACCCGGCCGGTGTTGACACACGGCGACCTGTTCCCGGGGAACCTGCTCGTCGACGAGTCCGGCGGGATAACCGGGCTGCTGGACTGGGGGAACGCGCACGTCACGACGGCCGGCTACGCGCTCGCACGGGCCGAAATGCGGTTCGTCGACTGGTTCCGGTTCCCGACACCCGAGCGAGGGCGGCTCCGGACTGCGCTCCGGGACGGCTACCGGGAACACCGGCCACTGCCTGCGGACTACCCCGAACTCGGGCGGTTCTACAAGGGGCTGTGGCTGGCTCAGTCCGCGGACCGAATCCGCAGACACCTGCTCTCGGAACGGGGCCGGCGACAACTGGGTCGGCATCTCCGGAGCCTGCTTCCCTAGCGCCGACCCGTCGCGCTCCCCGGAGCCTGCTATCCCAGCGCCGACCCGTCGCGCTCCCCGAACCCGGTCCTCTTACTCGATGTTGATACCCGGTCGACCGGGCGTCGCCTCGGATGCGAGTGCGTCCGGGGCCTCCTCGGGGGCATACACCACGATTTCGGCGTCGAACTCCCGTTCGAGGAGCCACGTCGCCCGGGTCAGTGCCTCGTGTTCGGCGTCGGGGGAAAGCTGTTCGCCGAAGTGTTCCGTGCCGGCGAGTTCCTTGGCGTAGTCCGCGGCGTCCTCGCCGTGCTGGCGGAGTTGCTCGTCACCCATGACCGTGCCGACGACGTCGCCGTCGGCCCCGCTCGCTATCTCGCGTGCCCGGTGTTTCCACGCGGGAGCGACGGCGATTTCGACCCGCGAGGGGTCCTCTATCCCCGCGACGTCGATGATGTCCCGGACGTCCTCGCGGGTGTTCTCGACCAGTCGGGACGCGATCTCGTAGCCGTCGGCTTTGGTGGCCTCGGGCCACTCCGCGCGGGCGACCATGCCGTCGCCGCCGAGCAGGTCCCGTATCTCCTCGCAGACGTGGGGGGCAATCGGGGCCAGCAGTTTCGTCACCGCCGTCAGGCCGCGCTCGAACGTCTCACCGTCGGGGTCGGTGTACTCCGCGTACTGGTACAACAGTGAGACCAGGTCGCGGACGGCCTGGATAGCGTGGTTGAATCGGAATGCCTCGTACTCCTCGGTCACGGTCGCCACGGTCGCGTCTATCTCACGGTCGACGTACTCGGCGATGGTCCCTGCGTCGCCAGTCCCGATGTCGCCGCGGTCGAACTCGCTGGCAAGCCGGTAGACGCTCTGGAGGAACTGGTTGGCCGATTCGACGCCCTCGGAATCCCAGGCGAACTCCTTGTGAGGCTGGGCGGCCTCCATGATGAACAGCCGGGCGGTGTCTGCGCCGTACTCCTCGATGATCCGCACGGGCGAGACGCCGTTGCCCCGGCTCTTGGACATCTTGTGACCGTCCTCCCCGAGCACCATCCCCTGGTTCGTGAGGTTGGTGAACGGCTCGCGGACGCCGTCAGAGCGTCGCTCTGACGAGCCCCCGCTCACCTCGTTCGCGTGGACGCCGTCAGAGCGTCGTTCTGAGGAGCCACCGCTCACATCGTTCGCGTGGACGCCGTCCAGCATGTCGAGGTCGTCGAGCACCTTCGTGAAAAACCGGGCGTACAGCAGGTGCATCACGGCGTGTTCGATGCCGCCGACGTACTCGTCGACGGGCATCCAGTCGCTCGCGCGCTCGCCGTCGAACGGTGCATCCGCCAGGTCCGGCGAGACGTACCGCAGGAAGTACCACGACGAGTCGACGAACGTGTTCATCGTGTCCGTCTCTCGCACTCCGTCGCCGCCACACTCGGGACACGCGACGTGCTTCCACTCCTCGGCGGCGTCCAGCGGGTTCCCCGTGGTGTGGATGAACTCGGGCAGTTCCACTGGGAGGTCCTCGTCGGGCACCGGCACGAACCCGCAGTCTGGACAGTCGACCATCGGGATGGGCGTTCCCCAGTAGCGCTGTCGCGAGATGAGCCAGTCGCGCAGGCGGTACTCCGTCCGGAACTCGCCGTCGAACTCCTCGACGAACCGTTCGCGGGCCTCCTCGCTGGTCAGCCCGTCGAACTCGCCGCTGTCGACGAGCACGCCGTCCTCGGTGTAGGCTTCCGTCCGGACGTCGATTTCCTCGGGGTCGATATCGGCTTCCTCGGGAGCACCAGCGACCGAGGGCTCGTCGGAACTCGTTCCGACGGCGTCCGCCGCCGGTTCGATGACCTGTCGGATGGGGATGTCGTGTTCCACTGCGAACGCGTGGTCGCGGTCGTCGTGGGCCGGCACCGCGAACAGCGCGCCCGTCCCGACGTCTTCGAGGACGTAATCCGCGACGTAGACCGGAATCTCCTCGCCAGTAGCGGGGTTGACCGCGTACTCGCCGGTGAACACGCCCGATGTTTCGGGCAACTCCTCTTCCCGCTCGGCGCGAGCGACGTACTCGGCGACGTCCTCGTTCTCCCCGGCGAGTTGCTGTGCGAGGTCGTGCCCCGGGGAGAGCGCGAAGAAGGTCGCGCCGTAGATGGTGTCCAGCCGCGTGGTGAAGATTTCGACGTCGCCGTAGCCCTCGACGGCGAACTCGGCGGTCGTCCCCTCCTGGCGGCCGATCCAGTTGCGCTGCATCTCGCGGACGTTGTTCGGCCAGCCGTCCATCCCGTCGAGCGCCTCCAGCAGTTCGTCGGCGTAGTCGGTGATTGTGAACATCCACTGGTCGAGTTCGCGCGTCTCGACCGGGTTGTCACACCGCCAGCAGAGTTCGTCCTCGCCCTTGACCTGTTCGTCGGCCAGCACCGTCTCGCAGTCGGGACACCAGTTGACCTCCCTGGCCCCCCGCGTGACGAGGTCGTGGTCGAGGAACCGCTTGAACAGCCACTGGTTCCACCGGTAGTAGTCGGGATCGCAGGTGGTGACCTCGCGCTCCCAGTCGTAGCCAAAGCCCATCCTGACGAGCTGGTCGCGCATCGTCTCGATGCAGTCCATCGTCCACTCGCGGGGGTTGGTGTCGCGCTCCTCGGCGGCGTTCTCGGCGGGCAGTCCGAACGAGTCCCACCCCATCGGGTGGAGCACGTCCTCGCCCCGGAGCATCTCGAATCGCGCGTAGGCGTCCGTTATCGTGTAGTTCCGGACGTGGCCCATGTGGAGGTTCCCCGACGTGTACGGGAACATCGCCAGGATGTACTCGGGGTCCTCGGCACTGTCCTCGATCCTGAACACATCAGCTTCGTCCCACGCACGCTGCCACTTCGGCTCGATGGCCGCGTGGTCGAAGCGGTGTTGTTCTGTCGCGTCTGGACTGCTCATGTACCACCATGGGATACGGACGGTGCTATACCTTTTCTTTCGATACGGCCACCCCGGAACCGTCAGACGACACCTCACGGGGCCGGGACCGCTCCGGACAGGTCGCCTCGTACCGCGCTGTCCGGCGCGAGTTCCGGTACTATCTTGTCGTCGGCCGCCCACACCCCGGCTATGGTCGTCACCGAGTCGTCCTTTGGGGTCCTGCTACTGACCGTCGTAGTGCTCGCGTACGTCGTGATTTCGGCCGTGCCGAGGGTCGACGAGAAATCCGACGGCTACCAGAAGTTCTACGCGCTGAGTACGCTCGGGGTTGCCTACCTCGTCTTGCTGATGATGCTCCTGTTCCTTGGCGACCAGCTTGCGGACGTCGAACCGGTCGAACAGGTGCTGTGGCTCGCGGCGCTCTCGTATCTCCTGTTCGGGCTGACGATGCTGTACGACGTCTTCGACGACTGGCTCCGCCTGTTCGCCGACCCCGAGTACAACACCCTCGTCGAGGCGGCGATGGTCGCCGCGCTCGTCGTCGCACTCGTTGTCTACCTGTTACTGGTTCCGTGACTCGCGGATTCGCTCCGTCTCTCCAATTTCTTCTCATAGGGAAAGAGCGAAGTCTTTACCGATGGCAGGACGGCGAACCGCCAGAAAGCCCTCAGCGTGCCGGGGGCTTTCCCGGCCGTGGAGGACTCGACCAACACCGCGTCGGTAAAAATTCACGACCGTATCAACACCCCGAGACGGCTCCGTCGAGCCGCCACCCGTCGATGACAGCGAGGAGCACACTCGTCCCGATGTTGTCGTCGCGCCAGTCGTCGATGGCGTCGAACAGCTGGGGGGTGTTGATTTCACCGTTCCCGTCTATGTACCGACAGACCGTGGGAGCGCCGCCGAAACCGCCCTCGCCCAACCCGCTCTGGCCGTAGCCGTCCCCGGACTGGAGTGCTGATTCGAGAGCGGGTGTGTCGGCCCCACTGTGGCGCGCCGCCGCGGTGCCGACCAGCGAGCCGCCCGCGAGCGTCAGGAACGTTCGCCTGCTCGCCGACGTGAGCCCGTCGTTCTGGCTCTCGGAGTCACCCGCGCTGGTCCGGTCGGGACTGTCGCTCTCAGTCATCGGCGTCGACCTCCTGTCGGTCTGTGGCGGCGATGCCGGTATCGATGGCTTCGAAGTTCTCGTCGAGCGGCCTGTTCCGGTCCTGCTTCCCGCTGTCGGATGTGTCGTCTTCGTGGTTGGGTGTGGTATTCATGCTTGCCACTTTCATAGACGTAATCGATATAAACACCAGTGGTTGGTGTCAGTTCACAGGACACTCGTCAGGATTGCAGTTCAAATTGCTATCAGTATCACCGTGAGCGCCCGACCCAGCATCGACGAATTTCTGACAGCACAGACGCTCAGACTGCTCTTCGAGACTGCTCCCGGTATCGTCGGGTGTTCGAAGTCGATCTGGGGCTGTCACAGCGGAGACAGCGATTACGTTTGGCAGGTGTGTCTTACGTTCATTTCCGTTGGTTCTGTCACCGACTGGTCCACGTCTTGACGCAGGGGGAACGAACGTAATCATCCCGTCGGGCCAGTGAGTACCCCGCGGTTCGCCCACTGGCTACCAGTACGGGCGGTTCTCAGCCCCGGACTGTCTCGTCGGTCACCCCTCGCCGGGAGCGTCCACGTCGGGAGTTTCTTCCCTATTGGCCGGCCCGCCGTTCTCCCCGCGTGGCGTCAGTTCGTAGGACAGTTCCTCGAACTGGTCTTCCTCGAAGACGAAGACGCGGCCGTCGACGACGCTCTGGTCGACGTCAATCTCGTAGGTCAGGTCGTCCCGCGTTGCCTCGACACCCGGAAACAGCGAGCGCAGTTCACCCCGGTCGAGCAGGACGCGCCCGACGCCAGTGTCCTCCAGTATCTCGGCTTCGGTCGTGCGCTCGTCGACGTACATGAGGATTCCGCTCGTCTCGGACTCGTCGGTTACCAGCACGTGAATGTCCTTGCCCGGAGCCGTCTGGTGGGGCGTTTCGGCTGGTTCGGGGACGCCGTGATAGAACACTTCGCGCCCGTCCAGGTACTCGACGACGATACCCCCGTCCGTGAGCCCTACCGGGAGCGTGTCCGGGGCGACCTCGGAGTAGTCGACCATACCTGCGGTACGGACCTAGCGGATAAAACAGCGTCCTTTCGGACACCTCCTGTGGATGAGTCTCGCCGCCCCTGGCGTCACTCCGAGGCGAGTTTTTCCTCGGTGGGAAAGAGGCTCCGCGTGACGATCCCGTACACCAGCCCTGCACTGAGGAGACCGGCGAGTACCGGAACCAGCGTCGGCAACTCGGGAAAGTGCTGGTAGCTGCTGACGGTCATCGCCAACCCGGCGACGACCGCACCGCCGACGCCGACGAGGTACTGCTGTCGCCGGAGTGCGTCGGACTGGGCCGTGGGTCCGAACTCCCCGTCGCCCTCGTCCGAATCGCTCCCTGTCATCGACGACCACTTTGCTGCCGGATGGGATAGGTGTTTCGTCGCTGAGCCGTGACAGGGAAGCAAACAGGTAAGTGCTGGCGTCCGGCATTGAGAGACATGGACGGGACGGCAGCGGCACCCGCAGCGGGCACGGTGTTGAACGCCCTCGCCACGGGCACCGGGTCGGCGTTCGCCATCGACGAGTACGTCACCGCCGAGGTGTCGCTGTCGCCGGAGAGTGGCGTTACGGGAACGGTTGCGGGCAAAGTGGAGGCGGATACCCGCCTGATAGAACGGTGCGTCGAACTCGTCACGGACCAGTACGGGAACGGCGAGGGCGGAACCGTTGACACCGAGAGCGACGTGCCGATGGCGTCGGGGCTGAAATCCTCCAGCGCGGCGGCCAACGCCGCCGTGATGGCGGCGCTGTCCGCGCTGGACGTGGACGGCGTTCCGCGGGAGGAGGCGGCACGGCTCGGCGTCGAGGCGGCCCGGGAGGTCGGCGTGACCGTGACGGGGGCGTTCGACGATGCGAGTGCGAGCATGCTCGGCGGAGTGACCGTGACCGACAACGAGAGAGACGAACTCTTGGCTCGCGAAACGCGGGAGTGGGACGTACTGGTCTGGACGCCGCCCGAGCGGGCATACAGCGCCGGGGCGGACGTCGACCGGTGTCGCCGGGTCGGGGCGGTTGCGGAACTCGTGGCCGACCTCGCGCTTGACGGCGATTTCGAGCGGGCGATGACCGTCAACGGCCTGGCGTTCTGTGCCGCGCTGGGGTTCTCGCCGGACCCGCTCGTCGAAGCGCTGCCCGAAGCGGCCGGCGCGTCGCTGTCCGGCACCGGGCCGAGTTTCGTGGCGGTGGGTGACCGTGACTCGCTGGCGGCCGTGCAACCACGGTGGGACGAGCGTCCCGGGACGACGTGGCTGACGACCACGCAATCGGACGGGGTTCGTCTCGTCGAGTAACTGGCCGGGTCGCGGGCGGTGCGAACCCCAATCCGTATTGACGTCCGGCGGATACGGGGAGGCATGACCCAGGACGCACCCGACCCCGAGGAGATGACGCTCGAAGAGTTGCGCGAGGAGATCGCGGGCATCGACCGCGAACTCGTCGAACTCATCGCCCGCCGGACCTACGTCGCGTACACGATTGCACAGGTCAAAGAAGAGCGCGGCCTGCCGACGGTCGACGAAGGGCAGGAAGCGCGCGTTATGGACCGGGCCGGCGAGAACGCGAGTCGCTTCGACGTCGACGCCAACCTCGTGAAGGCCATCTTCCGGCTCCTCATCGAGTTGAACAAGGTCGAACAGCGGGAACGACGCCTGGGGTGAGGGCCTTCGCCCCGACGGCACTGTTTCAGCAGGATTTTCCTTCAGCCAGTCCAGCCACCGCGTACGAAGGCCCCTCCCGATGAGCGAGACCGCCCGCGCACACGAGATACTCGAAGAGCGTGAAGGCTTTGGGAAGGTAGTTACTATACCCGATAGACTGTATGACGGATGAATCCGCGTCTGAAACTGCGGAACCCTCGCCGCAACCGACAGACCGGGAGGTGACAGTGCGCGGGACCGAGGACGACGGCGGTTCCGTTCGACCGCAGTACGCACCTCCGGCACAGGAGGAGTTCGACTGGCGTGGCTGGGTGCTCGTCGGCGTCATCGCCGTCTCGTTTCTGGTCGTCCCGGCGTCGATTCTGTACCTCCCCTACGCTCGGGGGTTCATCGCGTCCATCGGCATCTCCTGGACGCAGGCGTATCTGACCCTCCCGATGATTCCCGCGTTGCTCCTCGGCGGGACCGCTATCTGGGCCGCTCTCCGGTCGCGCTCGACCGACGAGTAGCAGCTTTCCTGTCGGTGTCCGTCGTGATCACCGGACCAGATACGGTTCCGCGCCGGCGACGAACCGGCCGAGGTCGGAGAGTTGCCGGTAATCGCTCTCCTCGAACGACCGGATGCGCTCGACCAGCGCCTCCGCGTCGCCGTCGGTCCACTCCGAGGGGTCCTTTATCGGGACGACCAGCCACCCCGACCCGTGTATCTCGCTCGCGTGCAGGTCGTCCATCTCCGCGCTCGTCTCGGGTGCTCTGGCCGTGTACGAGCGCAGAACGTGGGCCGTCGCGCGGGACCCGACCGGCAGGAGCGCGTGCGCCGTTATCGCCCGGAGTTCGGCGTCGAAATACGGCTCCATCGCCGCATACGAGTCCCCACCAGGCCCGTCCGGCTCACACATGTGCAGATACGAGAAAAACGTTCGGAAGCTCGCGATTTCGCCCCCTGCCAGGTCGATGTCCTGGACGAGGCCGGCGCGCTGGAGTGTCTCGAAAAACCTCCCGGACCAGGAACGGTCGGTGAACGGGATGCCGGTCGAGAGCCCCCCGTGAACTGCCGGGTTGTCGCCGACGACGTGAAAGTCGGCCCTCGTGTCCCCGTATCCGGGAACGTACTGCTCACACGGCGGCACGAGACCGAACGGGTTGCGTTCGGTGCTGGCGATGTACTCCACGTGAACGTGGTCGACTGGGACGCTCAAAACCGTTGCGAACCCACTCCCATCTCCCACTGGAGCGCGCCTTCAAGGAAACGGTGCCACACCTGTCGTCGGTGTCCGTCCCGCCGACTCCAGGCAACTCGGGCGGTTTTAGAGGTTTCCTTTCTCCCACCGCTCGGCAACGCGGGCACCGATCCACCCGCCGATGGCGCTCAGAGCGGTGAAATAGAGAATGGAGACGGCAATGGTTGCGAGAATGACGAACCCGATGAACGACACGACCGAGTTCCCGGTCGTCAGGAGGCCGACGGTGACGAACGCGCCCACCAGAACCAGCGGAACCGAGGCGACGACGCCCGACAGCGCCCCCGTTTTCGTCGCCTCCCACTCCTCCCCCTCGGTGAGAAAGCCCGCGAGGCCGCCGCCGAGGACAGGCGAAAACGGGATTGCGGAGGCCACGATGGAGACGATGGCCCCGAGGAGTGCGCTGTCACCCATCCCGCGCCCCGCATCACCGAAGCGGGTGTTCCCCTGGAAGCGCGAGACGAGATAGACCGTCCCCAAAACAGCCAGCAGGACACCGGCGACTGCGAGCCCCAGGCCGCCCCACCACCCGAAGGCGTACGTCACGTCGATCAACTCCGCGTCAGTCAGCCCGTCCGACGTGATGATTCCCTCGGCGACGAGTTCGGCAACCGTGACCCGGTCGGTCGCCCTGTTGAGGATGAATCCCCCCGGGGTCAGCAGGAGTCCGAAAAACACGAGCAGGATGGACACGCTCCAGTCGAGGATGTCACTCAAGGGCGCGGAGATTTTCTCTCTGTCCCGATCCATCGTAACGGGTTCCGTCTCTGCCATAGCTAGAACGAACTGTCGGGGGAGCTATCACTGTTTCGCGTGAGCGGTCAGATACGGGGTGTTTTCGCGGTGTGAAGTTCCATGATGGATATTAATGTCGAAATGCCGAATCGTCAATTGCCGGGGCTGGGAGTTTGAGGCATTGCACTGGAGTGACCGTATCGTCACCATCCCCGGTGTTTTCCGCGAAAAATAGGGTGTTCGTCAGTTCCGATTACGCGTCGGGTCCTTCACCACTGCCCAGCGTCGCCGTGTCGTCGGTGTCGGTACTCTCCCAGATCATGTCTGCCTGATAATCACTGGCAGCAGCGATAGTCATGCCCTGGCCAGCGGAGAACTCCTCACCGGCATCGAGGTCGTCCGACACGTCGATTTCGTCTGTTTCGTTGGCTTGGGAATCCATAATCCCTTCGCCGCGGATGAACAGTTCGACTGCTTCGACTGTCTCCCCGTCAGTGAGTTTGATCGTTAGGAGGCCATTTTGAGAGGTTAAATCATTATTTGCGGCATTGGCCCATCCGCCTGTGAAACCAGTGAAACTATCGTAGTCCAGGTCGCTTGCATCCACACCAGCAGTATTATCCCACGTATCGTTATTCACAGCGTCGTATTCGAAGCTGAACCCTGTGTTCGGCTGAACTTCGTCTGTACTGTCCCCGAGCCCGAGCACGAACGACGCGATGACAGCCGCCAGAATGACCGTAATGGCGACCATCAGTATCACGCCGATGACCGGACTCACCGCATCGTCGTCCGTAAAGAGTTGTTTGAGGCGCATTACAACCGGTCAGTTGACTCAGTGTTGTAATAAGTGCCTAGTACAGTTCATTACAAAATTGATACTCGGGAGGTATCTTCTCGGCAAGAAAAAACTCCGATTAGCATCCTCATTCGGGAATATAGGCCTAATACCCCCAATTTATGCCTTTATATGATTTCTCCGATCAGGACCTATCTGAATGATAGAGTTATCAATATCGATGTCCAGAACTTATTTAATGTAATAATCATTAGGGATTTCGATTGTGAGGCAGTGTGAGAAAAGAAAATCTCAGCGGTTTTGCCACCAGCATGAAAGCCCCGAAGCGCTCGGCGTCGTCGGCCCGGAGCGCCGACTGCCTGAGGGACCGAGGCCCCTCTCTGGCTGTGATTCGTTGCACTCCTCGCTCAGTTCGTTCGCTACGGTGCTTACGTCGTCTCGCTCGCCGAGCGCTTCGCCCCTTTCAATCCCGCCCGGCCTGGCAAGCCACACAGGGCGGGACTGAAAGGGGCGGCTGGCTACGCGAACTCCAACGAAGCAAGCACTGGACCGAGCAACGCGAGGGAAGCGTGCAGCGAGCGCGGGAGCGTGGCCAGCCGGGGCTTTCATGCTGGTGGCAAAACCGCTGAGATTTTCTTTTCTCACACTGCCTCACAATCGAAATCCCTAATGATTA